>JAACCT010000004.1 GCA_009937255.1 Dehalococcoidales bacterium | reverse complement strand
TAAAAATAGCATTTTCTATAGACATATTATCTCCTATACTTTCATTTAATTTTATTGTAACCTTTTCTATTAAATCCTACTTATTATTTTGAGGTTGAAAATGATTTATGAATTTAGAACTTATCAAATTAAAGCTGGTTCACTTCCTAATGTTTTAGAAAAATTTCGAGACAAAATAGATGAAAGAAATAAAATATCAAAGATAGGAGCTTTTTGGTTCACTGAAATTGGACCATTAAATCAAATAATACATGTTTGGCCATATAATAATATTGATCATAGAAATAAATCTAGAAAGGAAGCGATAGAAAAAAAAGTATGGCCTCCAGATACAAACGATTATATTGTGAAAATGAATTCAGAAATATGGTTACCTGTTTCTTTTAGTCCTAGCTTAGAAGTTAGAGAAATAGGACCTTTTTTTGAGATGAGAATATATACATTTGAACCTAATCAAATACCTAAAATACTTCCCAAATGGGAAGAAAAAATTGAAGCTAGAAATGAGCTAGCACCTCTGGTAGGTGCCTTTGTTTCTGAAATAGGAGATGCCAACAAATTTATGCATATTTGGGCATATAAAAGTCTTCAACATAGAACTGAAGCAAGAGAAAAATTTAGTTCTATTGGTTGGCCCCCAAAGTCTTTAAATGCTAATCCTCCTTTGATTATGGAAAATAAAATAGTAATGGCTTCTGACTTTTCTCCAATCAAATAGTCAAAATTTATAATTATTTTGTCTTAAACATTCGTATGCAATTATAGATACTGAATTACATATATTAATAGATCTAACATTTGGGAACATAGGTATGTATATTTTAGAATCAGAAATAAATTTATCTAATATTGATTTATCAATACCTTTACTTTCAGATCCAAATATAAAAGTATCTGAAATATTAAAATTAATTTCGGAGTAAATATTAGTAGCCTTTGTATCAGTCAAATATATTTTTGATGATTTATTATATTCCAAAAATTCTTGAAAATTTTTATGAATATAAACATTACATAGATCAAAATAATCTAAGGCTGCTCTTCTAAGATTTCTATCATTTAATGAAAAGCCTAGTGGTTGGATAAGATGTAAATTAGCATTTATATTTGCACATAATCTAATAATATTTCCAGTATTCTGTGGAATTTCAGGTTTATAAAGAACTATATTCATTTATAAGATCCTGAAATTATATCCAATTGTTCAATAAGTTCATTTATATTTTCTAGAGGTATATCACAAACATAATTTTTACATATATAAATTTTAGTTTTTTGATCATTTTTTCTACCTTTCATTATAGGTAAATTCATTTCACTATCCTTACCATTAGAGGAAGTAAATAATAAATTTGGTAAATATCTAGAAAGAATATTTTTTTTAGCTTCTAAAAATAATTTATCTCTTTTATGACCAGAAATTAATATTTCTATTTGCTCTTCTTCCATTTGATAATATAACTTGTACCAAGAAGGAACATCTAATGGATTTTTATTTAATAATGAGGAAACTTTTTTTAAAGAGTCTCCTACAATTGTTAATAATTTATTATTACCATTATATTTATATAACTTATAAGTATTTTGAGCAGCTATAGCTGCTGGATTTGGAACCATAGGATCAAAAAATCCTTTGGGTCTCAGGATTAAATCATCATTTTTAAAAGTATCAAAAAAAACTTTTTCATTTTCATCCCAAAATTTATCTATTGTTGAATTTGTAAATTTTTCAGCGAGTTCATACCAATATGTATTAAGTGTTGAATTATAGATATCAAATAAACACTTAGAAAAATATGAATAATCTTCTAAAAAACATATTTCTCCTTCACTAGTATGATTTAAATTATTATTTTTAAAACAACTTTTTAAGATAGATTCTGCAGAATTTTGAGCTTGCTTAATATACTTCTCTTCATTTGTAATATTATAAGCTTCACAAAGACTAGAAATTAATAAAGAATTCCAAGAAGATATTATTTTTTTATCAGTTAAGGGTTTTACTCTAGAATTTCTTTTTGACATCAGTTCATTTTTAATATTATTAACCGTATCTTCTATTTCCTGAATTGGTAAGTTTTTATCTACAGCAATTTCTTCCAATGATTTATTAATATATAGAATATTTTTTTTATCTATATCTCCTTCTTCGGTTATATTCCAATGATCTTTAACAATTTCAAAATTAGATTTTGTTAAAATATTTTTTAATTAATTAAATTCCCATAAATAGTACTCTCCTTCAATACCTTCAGAATCCGCATCAATACTACTAAAATAAAGATTATTAGACTGCATTTCTTGTTCAAGAAACATAAATGTATCTTTTATAATTGACATTATTTTTTTATTATTAGTTACTTTGTAAGAGTTAGCAAGAGTACCTAAAATTAATGCATTGTCATATAGCATTTTTTCAAAATGAGGAATTTTCCATTCTCTATCAGTGGAATATCTTGCAAAACCACCTTTTAATTGATCGTAAATACCTCCATTAATCATTGATCCCAAAGTTAATTGACCCATGTCATACAAATTTTTAGAATTATTTTTTTTCCCTATCATATATAAAATTTCAAGTTTAGATGTTTCTGGAAATTTAGGGAAATCTCCAAATCCTCCTTTTTCAAAATCAAAAGTTTTATTAATTTGACTTGTAATAGTTTCATCAATATTATTTATTTGTATTTCTGAGGTTTGAATACTATTAAAATACTTTCTTAATCCTTCCATAACTACATTTGAATGTTCATCAATACTAGATCTATTATTATGATAAATATCAATAATCTTTGCTAAAACTGACTTAAAAGCAGGAATGTTATTATGATCAAATTTAGGGAAATATGTCCCTGCAAAAAATGGAGCTCCTTTATAATTCATAAAAATAGAAGCTGGCCATCCTCCATTTCCATTAATCATTTGAATAGCAGCCATATAAACTGAATCTATATCAGGTCTTTCTTCACGGTCTACTTTAATTGATATAAAGTTTTTATTTAATATTTCAGCAGTTTCTAGATCTTCAAATGATTCTTTTTCCATTACATGACACCAATGACAGCTTGAGTAACCAATAGATAAAAATATTGGCTTATCTTCACCTTTCGCCTTATCAAAGGCTTTTTTACCCCAGGGATACCAATTAACTGGATTATTAGAATGTTGTAGTAAATACTCTGATTTTTGTCCTACTAGGTTATTCAAAATATTATGCCTTACTAAATTTTAATATCTATACTAACAGGGCAATGATCTGAACCAAGGATATTCTGATGAATATTAGCTGCTTGTAAATTATTTTTTAATATATTAGATACGCAAAAATAATCAATTCTCCATCCTACATTTCTATTTCTTGCTCCACCCATATAACTCCACCATGAATAATTATCAGGTTCTTGATTAAAGTGTCTAAAAGTATCAATAAATCCTCTAGAAGATAAATTATCAAAACCTTTTCTTTCTTCTTTAGTAAATCCAGCATTTCTTTCATTTGATTTTGGATTTCTTAAATCTATTTCTTTATGAGCTACATTAAGATCTCCACTAAAAATTACAGGTTTGATTTTTTCTAATTCTTGTACGTAAGATAAAAAATCAACATCCCATTCATTTTCCCTGTAATCTAATCTTGATAAGTCTCTCTTAGAATTAGGAGTATAAACTGTAACTAAATAAAATTCATTGAATTCTAAAGTTATAACTCTACCTTCAGTATCATGTTTTTCTATACCTAAACCATTTATAGAGTTAATTGGTTTTTCTTTAGAAAAAACTAAAGTTCCTGAATAACCTTTTTTATCAGCACTATTCCAAAATTGTGTATGCTGAGGAGTTGAAATATCTACTTGGGAAGAATTAGCTTTAGTTTCTTGAATACAAAAAATATCTGCATCAATTTTTTCAAAAAAATCCATAAAGCCTTTATTTAAGCATGCTCTAATTCCATTTACGTTCCAAGATACCATTTTCATATAAAATCCTAATCATTTAATACAATAATTAAAATTATTATATTTTGTTATCAATAAATACAAAAGAAAATAAGACTTGATTATAGAAAATATTTACAAATTGACCAAAATAAACTATTTAAAAACAACTATTTCAAATCAATTATCCCAAAATACTTGACTAAAGATGTACAAAATATTATATTATTTTGACCAAAAAATAGTGTATAAATAAGATGCGAAGTATAAAAAAAGTCAATTATATAAATAATTATGGTCAATAAAAAAACACTATTTGGATATAAAAAAGGCGCTATTGCCAATGGGAGTACTCACCAAAAAAAAGAGTTTCTGCAATTGGTTGCCTTTATGGGAGCTCTTTCTTTAGGTGGTACTCCTAGGTATAGAGAAGTTATACAGTTAATAGACTCTAAAACTGAAGGCAAGTTTCCTAGAAGAAGTATTAGAGGAGCAGTTGTAGATCTTGATAATAATTATCCTTTAGATTTAATAGGAGACAAACAAGTAGAGTACATAAAAATACATAAAAATAAAACCAAAAAAATTATAATATCAGAATCTCAAAGTAATATATTAAGTTATGTTTATAAACAATCTACTGAGTTAAAAGACTTTTTTCAAAACGACTTTAAAGTTAATGAAAGGCAGTTTTATAGATATATTTCTGGAGAAAGAGTCATTTCAGATAAATCAAAAATTCTACAATTGGCAGCTTTTATAGGAATTTTTTTATCTCAAGATCAAAAATTTAAATTTTATCCAACTTTTTCTAAAGAGATTCTAAATAATCAAATTGGATATATTTTCTGTAAAACTACTCCCCTTTTTGCCGTAAATCCTTCATTAGAAGAAATTTTATCTACAAGCTTTCTTATGAATGAAGAATTACTTTTCTATTATTTTACAAAGATAGCAAAGGAATTGAACTTTACTGCAGATGAATCCTTTATGATTATAAAAACTTTATTTGATAAAGAAATAAAGAATCTTAATATTACAAATAGTTCATATTTAGATTTTTATAATATGATGGATTCTAATGGAGATTTTATTGATAACGAAACAATTAATAGGTCTAGTAATTTACCCTTAAAAGATAGAATAAAAATACTACCAAGTATTGAAAAAGATATTTACTCCTCAATGCCTGATATATATATAAAATGCTGGGATAATTCTAAATTTCATTTATCAAAATTGAGAAATGAAATTTCTAGACAAATAAAAAATAAAAAAATTATTAAAAGAGATTTATTAAACGATAAACTAGCAGGTTATTTCAGATAGAAAAAAAATACATCTTAAGTATTATAAATATATAAATATTTTTTATGAGGTAAATAGAATAAATATAAAAACAACTCAAAGTGCTAATAAAAAACTTTTATACTATGATAAATCAATAATAATTAAAATTTCTATTTCAATTATTCTTATAATAGCTACTAGCATTTTTGCTCAAATGAGATTTTTCATACCTGGTAATCCTGTACCCATAACATTTCAAACTTTAGGTATTTTACTAATGGGAGGGATTCTAGGTCTTAAATGGGGATTTGGCTCTATTTTAGGCTATGTTTTAATTGGTTTAGTGGGAGTGCCTGTGTTTCAAGGAGGTAATGGAGGAATAGATTATATTAGTGGAGTTACAGGAGGTTATATTTTAGGATTTATTCTAGCTTCTACTTCAGTAGGTTTTTTAACAAAAATTGGCTTAAATAAATCTAACAGTATTTGGGCTTATATAATCGGTACAATTTTAGTTTATATTCCAGCAATAATCTGGTTATCAATTTTTGATTTTGGTTGGCCTAGAGAAGGAATGATGCTATCTGAAGCAGTTTATCCATTTTTAATAGGAGATATGATAAAAGCAATTATTGCTTCCCTTTTTACTATGGCTATTGGATACTCAAAATTACAAAAAATTATTAATAAATAACAATATATAGAATTTTGATAAAAGATATAAAACTTCCTTTAAGCTGGAAATCTCACCTTAAGGATGAATTAGGGGAAAAATATATAGAAGAAATAATATCTTTTCTAAAACAAAACTATAAAAATGGAAAAGAAATTTTTCCTAAACCATCATTAATTTTCAATGCTTTTAACTATTCTGATTTTGAAAATATTAAAGTTGTAATATTAGGTCAAGATCCTTATCATGGGAACGGTCAAGCTCATGGATTGAGTTTTTCAGTACCTAAAACAGTCCCTTTACCCCCTTCATTAAAAAATATCTATAAAGAACTATCAACTGACTTGGAAATTCAAGTAGATTATAAAAACGGCAATTTAGAAAAATGGGCAAAACAAGGAGTTTTTTTATTAAATTCAACTCTAACTGTGGAAAAAAACAAACCTTTATCACACAGTAAAATAGGTTGGGAAAGATTTACTAGTAAAGTTATTGAAATTTTAAGTAAAAAAAGAAAAAACTTAGTTTTTATACTCTGGGGAAAACATGCTCAAAATAAAATAAAAAATATTAACCATAAAGAACATTTAATAATTGAATCTCCCCATCCCTCACCATTATCATCTTATAGAGGCTTCTTTGGTAGTAAACCTTTTTCAAAAACTAATAAATATTTAAGGTCCAAAAATATTGAAGAAGTAGATTGGAGTATGGTTAATAAGTTAGAGAACCGACTTTGAGGGACTTAGTAATCGGTTCTCTAACTTAATTCTCTTATTCAGTGTCAGTAAAATCATTAAGTTTAAAAATTTGTCTGATTAATAATACATATTTTTATCATAATTTTGACTCTAAATTTTGAATTAATATTTTGATTATTTATAATTTAGGTTAGAGAATCAAGTCGGCTTGCCACCAAAATAATAAAACTTGATTCTCTAACCTAAATTGTTTGTTAATGTGTAAATTTTTATAAATAAGTGTTCTAATTTAATTATGTATACTCCATAATTAAATTAGTTGATAAAAAAAATAAATTCTATTTTCAATATATATATGTCTGAAAAAAATTTTAAAAGTAAAATAATTTCTAGTGTTGAAGTTTTTCTTAAAGAATTAAAAAAAAAACCTGTTGAAATAAACTTAAATATATTAAATAACAGTATAGATGAATTAGAAAATTATTTTGAAATTTTAACAAATTACATTCAAGATGAAAGATTAAATCTAAATCTTGAAGATATGATTATCACAACGCAATCAGAGAAAAGACTTGATAACGCTGAAAAACTTTTCAAATATACAAAAAAAGAGTTTGTTGAAATAAGAAATTATTTATCAAATAATGAAGAGACAAAATTTGATAAATCTAAAATAAATATTATTTTAGAAAAATTTAATAACTATATTTTCCCTAAAATCCATTGGATCTTTGATGATGAAAAATCTATAGAAATTACAGCATTAAAGCATCTTTATGACTTGGGAGAGTTAAAGAAATAATTTATGACATAAAATTATTTCTATTTTCTTTTTTGTGTAATAATTTTATTCCAATAAATTATATATATGTTAAAAAAAAGAAAATCAATTTTAATTAATAACTCTGAAGTTATTTATAAAAACAAATTAGGAGAAATTATAGATAAAAAAACTTGGATGAAAATATCAGAAAATAAAACTTATATAATTTACGATATTTTTCAAAGTAAAATAGGTTGAGTCCAAGCTTTTTCACCATTAGATGAATTTATTACTACCCTATAATATTTATTTATACCTTTAGTACTAATTTCTAAATAATCGTTTTCATCCTGATAAAAAATAACACCATTATCATGAATTACGTTAATAGAAAATTTTTCAGTTTTATCTTGTGGTGGTTTTATTTTTCTTTTGATTTCTATAAATATTTTTTCTTTTGATAAATTTAAAGTTCTTAATTCAACTCCTGTAGAAGCATAAAAGCTACCTTTTCTTAAAGAACTAATTATATTCTTTTGGCTTATTGATTCAGTATTTACTACTAACCATCCTCTACCAGGATTAGATCTATTTCGATTAAATTCTTCTGTAAAATGATGAGAGTCGTCAGCTGCTACACCATAAATAAGTTTACCTGAGCTAAGAATATCATCCCAAATTTATTCCGTGGACATTGAATTAAGTGAACCATAATTATTTGCATGCATATGACCATTAAAAATTTCAAAGGCCCAAATTTTTTCAGTAGAATGTTTAATATCATCTGAAGATACCCACCATTGATAATTTGGATGGTTAATACTTGCCAATCCATCTTGTTTATTTATTTTTGAAACAATATCATTGATACCATCAGTATTACTTTCATAAGATCCTGGCATTATAACTTCACTTAAAGCTATTCCTCCTATATGTAGTGCTGCTGCATCGATGCCAATTTTTCTTACAGTTACTTCTTCACCTGGTATTAATAGTGGCCATTTATCATTATTTTTTTCAGCATCATCTAAGATTGAAAGATGATTATGATCAGATAAAACTACAAAATCATAACCATTATCTTTATACCAAGCAGCTACATGTTGAGGGGATGAATCTCCATCACTATTAGTAGTATGAGAATGAATGTTACCTTTAAACCAAGGCATAAAAACTCCTTTATAATTTGTAATGAAATATAAAATTCAAATATGATTTTAATAAAAAACTTTGCAGTTTCTATAATTTATAATGTCAAAACACTTTTTAAATTTCCTGTTCTTTCAGGAGGTTTTTTATTATTAATATCAATACTTGGTCTATTAGCCCCAATTATAGCTCCATATGATCCTTATGTTGGAGATACTAGAGCAAGGTTAAAGCCTCCTGGAATAGTAGCAGGACAGTATAATCTACAGAATTTTGATTTAATAAAAACTGAAGATCAAATAAATCAAAAACCTCGGTGGGAGCAACTCTTAGACATAGAAAATAAATCATTAGAGAAATTATCTATTTCAGAAGGTTCAATTGAAATTATAGAATTTAAATTAGGACCAAAAACAAACTTTGTTGACGTTAATAGAAATGGTAATTATATTGATGAAATTAAATTTGATCAATTTTCTGAAAATTGCCTAGGGCTTTCTCAAAATTATTGTCCTAAGCCAAATATTACATTTTTAAAAATTTACAAAGAAGAAGCAAATGGATACATAGAGTATAGGGCTAATGAAGATATAGTAAATAATATAAATGATATTCTCTCACTAGACTTAAAAGTAATCAGAGAAGATACTAAAAAATGGTCGTGGTGGCCAAGTGGTTTGTATTTATTAGGAACAGATACTATTGGAAGAGACTATTTTTCAAGATTAATTTATGGTGCTAGGTGGAATTTAACCTTAATGCTTATCACAGGAGTTACTGGAAGTATTTTTGGAACAAGTTTAGGTATTATCTCAGGTTGGTATGCTTTTAAACCAAAATTCAGATGGATTATTGATGAGGTTATAATCAGAGTTGTTGATATGACAAGCGTAGTTCCAATATTACTTATTGCAATCATGACTACTTTAATTCTAGGAAATAAAATTTGGGTTTTTACCATAATTCTTACTCTCTTTACTTGGCAACATTTTGTAAGAATAATAAGAGGAAAAACATTAAGTCTAAGAGAAAGCGAACATATCAATGCTGCCAGAATATCAGGAGCTAGTACATCAAGAATATTAGTTAAGCACATTCTTCCTTTTCACATAAATGACATGATGGTCATAGCAACTTTTAATTGTGCAATGATAATAACTTTAGAATCAGTTTTATGTTTCTTTGAAATAGCAATTCCAAGGCATTGGACAGCTTGGGGAAACTTAATAAAATTAGCTTCAGATTATTGGAATGAAGGATGGGTTACTGGAACATATCCATATAGATATCAAGTAGCTATACCTGGAGGATTAATTATATGTACAGTTTTTTCTTTAAACTTTTTAGGCGATTGGTTTCGTGACAAGCTTGATCCAAAACTAAGACAGTTGGAATAATTAGATTATTTATAAAACTTATTAATATGTTAGTATTTTGTCAAAATAAAAAATCTAAAGAGGAATTATGAAAGATTTTGAAACAGAAGCAATAAATGCTGCTTTATATTGGAATGAAGAAGGATTTAATAAAAGAGATAAAAAAATTACAATTAAAGGGTTACACTTTCCTCATGTTCGATTATGGAAAAATAAATTTTCTATTTTTAAGGATGAAAATGCATTCTTAGAGGGTTACGAGATTCAAACAAAAAACTTACAGAAAGAAGGATGGGATCATACAGTTACTTTAGATATAAAAGCTGTCCAATCTCAAGAAGAAAAAGTTCATCTTTTGATTCATCAATCTAGAAGAAACAAAAATGATGAGGAGTATCATAATTTTCAAACTCTTTGGATCATGACTAAAATTAATGGGAGATGGGGTATACAGTTTAGATCATCATTCCTAGAAGGAGCTTCTCAAATCTCAGAAATTAAGATTTAGTACCATAGAAAACTAGTAAATTCTGTTTCAAAAATCAAATCAGAACCTAAAGCTAATCCTAAAGCAATACTAAATATACCTGCAATAGATATAAAAAATTTTCCAAAAATATCAGATTTACTAGTTAAAATAAATGGAGTAGATAAAATAAAAGTCATTATAGTCATAGAAAAAATTGTTCCTAAACAAAAAGAGATCACGTATAAGAGACCAGTATAAATATTAGGAAGTTTTGGAATAATAGTCAATAAAACAGCAGCGCTTCCTGCCAATCCATGTATGACTCCTATTATGTAAGATTTAGGTCGAAAAAAAGGTAATAAATTTTTAAAAAAATAGTGTTTATGATTTCTTTTTATAACTTTATTTTTTAATTCATGCTTATGTGAATTATGAATATGAGTATGATCTATTCCATCATGATTGTGCTTATGCACATGAAGATTTCCATTAAACAAATTCCAAAAAACTTGCATACCTAAAAAAATTAGCATTAAACTAACCAAAATTTCAAAATAAGATGAAATTGGTTGATAAATTTCTAATAATTTCCCTTTAAAAGAAAAAATCAAAATAGATATTATTATTAAAGGAGTAGAGTGTCCTAGCCCCCAAGAAAATCCAATCCATAAAGTTCTAAAATAACTTTTGAAGTCCCTCGCCATTGTTGAAACAGCGACTATGTGATCTCCGTCTAACGAGTGTCTAAGACCTAAAATAAGTCCAATAATAATTGCAGATGTTATACCTGTAAAGCTTACTAATTCGTGATCCATATAAGAATAATTCTAAGAATTTATAAAAATAGTAAAACTATCTATTTTAAAACCAAAAATAGAATATCGTTGAATAAGTCGAGTTAGTTGGTGAGAGTTGAGAAATTATAAAATTATAATATCAATCTCTCACCATCTATTAGCCAGCGTAATAGTAATTATCTGGAATTATTTTTTACCTTTTGATTTGTTGACCTTAATATTTCGGCCATCAACTTCAGATCCATCAAGAGAAGATATTACATTTTCTCCTGAATCATCATCCATTTCAACAAATCCAAATCCCTTTGAACGGTTAGTTTCTCTATCCTTAATTACTTTTGCACTTATAACGTCACCATGTTCAGCAAACAAAGCTTGTAATCCATCATCATCTATACTCCATGGTAAGTTCCCAACATATATATCCATTAATATTCCTTTGAATTTTTTTATTACTTATCTATTAAAACACGAAAAGCATTAATTTCTTCTATGAGTTTTCGACAGAAAATAACAATTATTGACAAGTTTATAGAACTTTAGCATGTAAAATGTATATATGACTCATGATAATGCATTAAGAACGATAGGAGCAGCAGTGCTAATTTTAACCATAATTATGGCTATTGCTCACTTTATCTTTTAACTTCTTCGTCTTTAGTTTTACCAAGTTCTAAAACGGTAAAAATCCCTCCGATAAAAAATATAGCTACTACTATAAACGCAAGTATTAATATTGTTTCTGATGTCATTACTTTTTAGAAACCTGTAAAAGAGCTGCGAATGATAGTATAGATGGGACCCATATACCTACAAAGATAGCTTCCATTTGATTACCATCAGTCATAAACCAAAAATAAATAGAAACAAGAAATGCTACAAATGAAGCTGCTAGCATCAAATAAAAGAATGATTGATTTTTCATTATTAATTACACCTAGTACTTGTTGATGAATTTGGTAAAAATTATATAACAATTATAGCAATTGACAATGATATTTTCATTAATAAGTAGTTTTTTTTATCATAATTTGAGATATTGAAATTTCTCTAGAGTGGAATTAATAAAATTTGAAAACTAAGTATCCAGGACACAGATTTTTTAATGAGTTTAATCTATAGAGATTAGATGTTTTTAATTTCTAAATTTATTCTTTTTGTTGACTGATCAAAAAATTCTTTGTCTTTTTCACATCCAATAATATTTCTACCAGATCTTATAGCTGAAATTGCAGTTGAACCAGATCCCATAAAAATATCTAGAACTATATCTTTTTTATTGCTATAAGCCATTATCATTCTCTGTAATATTTCTAAATTTTTAGTAGTCGGATGCCACCCTACATAGTCTTTGGATGTTGTATGATTATTTTTTTCCCAAACTGATGTAGGTATAGAACCTTCCTTGTAATCCTTTCCTGTTCGCATATTTTTTTTCAATTTTCTTTCTTGTAATATATCCTTAGAATTAAATAGGAATTCTTTACCTTTACTCCAGCACCACGCATATTCATGCTTTCTTGCAAAATTATTTTTTGATCTGCCACCCCAATTATAGGACCATATTATTTCATTTTGAGGAAATAAATTATTAATTTTAGAAGTCTGAAGTTTAAACTTTAGAAAAGTTTCTGTTTTAAGAGTCCCCCAAACAATTAACATCCTATTTTTTTTTAATACTCTTGAACATTCTTTTATCCATGAAGAACACCAATCTAAATAATCTTTTTCATTAGCCCACTGAGAATCCCAACCTTTTCCTCTATCAAATCCAATGAAATAAGGAGGATCAGTAATTATCAGATCTACTGATTCAGTTTCAAGATCTGAAAGAAATTCTAGACAATCTTTATTTAAGTAATTTATCAACAAGATTTTTTAATTAAGTTAACTTCATAAATTATAAAACTTTTTCGATTAATTAATTAATACAGTTCAATTGAAAATAGCAGAATTATAAACTAATTAGAAATTAAATTTCTACTAACTAATATAGCCCAAGCTATATAAATTATAATAATTGAAAATTATATTTAATAAACTTTAAGGTACAAGTATTATTGTCAACTTAAATAGCATACCACTAAAAAGGATAGCTCCAATCTACAGTAACCCCTTCTATACCTAGTCCTAATAAAGGTTTTACCTCTTCTCGTTTTTGTAACCCCCAACAACTTGTGTGGTAATTTCTAATAAGTAACATATTTTTTTTATTAATTAATTTATAGTAAGGAGAAATACCATCTAAATTTAAATCATTAGAAAATTTCAAAATATCATTATCAATCTTTTTAACCAAAAACCATACAAAAACATCTTTATAAAATTTTCTTAGAGATATTATTTGATCAGGTAAGAAAGAACAAAAAGTTATATTTGGAGTTAAATTTTCTGATGTATAAATTTTACTTTTCCAATAATTGTTAGATAAAATTATTCTTAAAACTTCTTGAACTAATTCTTCTTCTTTTCCTTTTATTTCTACTACAAAATTAATGTTTTTATATTTTTCTAAAACATCTGAAAATAAAGGTATTTTACATCCTTTATAAAAATTTGAGAACCAAGAACCAAAATCTAAACTTAATAATTCTTTAAGAGTTTTACTTTTAACTTTTCCAGAACCATTACTTGTTCTATCAATAGTCTCGTCATGTATTATTACAACTTTTTTATCTTTAGTTAGCTGAACATCAAATTCTATATATTTACTCCCATTTAATATTGCTAAATCAAATGCTTTATAAGTATTTTCTGGAGCTTTGCTAGATAAGCCTCTATGTGCAACAAAATATGTCATGTGTTTTTATTAATATAATTATTTAAACTGATATATTAAAAAATATAAAAAAGAAATTTATGTAATGTTCAAGATATCAATAATTATAGCTTCATTTACCATTTTAATAATTTCTTTATACTCATCAATATTAATTAGTATAGATTTTTTTAAAGAAAATGATTCAAATAAAAGAGATCCATTTATAGAACCTCCTATGATTTCAAGAGACATCAGACCTTTAGATTTTCAAAGACATAATGAAATTTTCCAAGCAGAATTGGAACTAGAAAAGGAATTTAAAGAAAGAGAATTACAATATGAAATTGAAAAAATTGATTCTAAAATTAAATTATTAAATGAAAATAACTTAGAGTTTTTATTGAAAGAGCTTAAGTCAGATAAAAAGCAGATAGAAAATGATTCATTTTTAGAGCTCAAAAGAATGGATTTAGAATTAAAGAGATTAGAAATAGAGCGAAGTGAATAATAATATTTAATAAATATACTTCTTATTTAATTTTAATAAATATGTATAAGTTGGATTAACAAATTGTGTTACTCTTGCTTCTAAAACTTGAGCTAACAACATAAAACCTTCTTTTTTATCAATACCATAATCATTTTCTAACCACAAAAGCATTTCTGACAAACCAATTCTAAACCCATCTTCAGCTGGTCTAGCTTGTGCTGTTGTCATAATATAATCATCGTTTATTATTCTCGGCCATTTCATGCCTAAGGGGCGTAATGATGAATGACATTTAATAAGAACCGTTCCTCCTGTTTCAATTCCTCCTCCTCCAGATATTTCACCATCACCTTGAATAGCATGCATATCACCAATATGAAGTAAAGATCCATCATGATTTATAGGTATTTGAACAGTTGCTCCTGTAGTAATTTCTTGTATATCAAAATTTCCTCCCCAATCTCCTGCCCAAGAATTCGATCTTGCTTCATGCTTAGGAGCTAAACCTACCATACCAATCATAGGTTTGATTGGTATTGAAAGATCGTCATTCCAAACTATTTGTTTATCAATAATTTGAACTACCTTAAATACTTCTCCAATTATAGATGATTCTATATATGAAGGAAAAGCTCCTGTAGATCCTCTATATTTTGTATATCCAATTTCATGAGTTTCTATATCACCAATTTCTATATTTAAAATTTCTCCTTTATTTGAATTATTTACCCAAATACAACCTGATGAAGGATTTCCTCTATCATCAGGCATGGAATCATCTCTATATTTATTAAAGATATCTACTAAAGATTGATCAACTAAATTTGAATCTGGGCCTCTATTCATTTGTGTTTCTACTTGAAACCATTCATTTTGATTAACTTTGTCTGTTATTTTATTTTTTGGCGAATGCTCTCTATATAAAATTTCTTTTGATATTTTTTTCATTTAATTTTTTATTTTAAATATTGTAATTTGAAACCTCTACATTACTAAAACTTCTCATTAGCTTTAAGTATTCCTCAGTTGAATATACTGGCCTATGTTCTTTTATTATTTTTTTTGCTTCAGTAGCATCGTCCATAAGTAAATCAATTACTGTATGTGCCATCATTTTTCCTGCTTCAATAACACTTAATTCATAATCTTCAACTAAAAACCCAGCTGTATGAGCTGATGCTTCAGTAGCTCCACCTACATATGGATGAATTACTGGCATAATATGTGCTAAATCTCCCATATCAGTTGAACCTCCTCCATGTGGAATTTCTTCATTTCTATGATTTGATTTATTAAGATTTTCAACATATAAATTTGTTAAGTTTTTATCATGGAAAAGAGGAAAATATCCTGGCAAAGTAGTTATTTTTACCTCAGCTCCTACTGCCATGGCACCTGCTCTTAATGCATTATCAACTTTTAAGTTTGATTTTTGTATGGCTTCTATTGATGCACCTCTTACAAAAGTTTCCATAGTAACAATTTCTGGAACTTGATTTACAACGAAACCACCTTTAGTAATTATTGGGTGGACTCTTACGTGATCTTCATCAATAAATGTTTCTCTATTAGCATGAATTCCCATCAATGCTAAGTTAGCTGCATTCAAAGCATTTATACCTAGATGAGGATCTCCACCAGCATGTGAAGATTTCCCTTTAAATTCTATAAATTTTGCAATTAAACCATTTCCTGTTCCACCATATCCAAATCCTTCATAATTACCTCTTGCATGAGTCATCATTGAAATATCAACATCATCAAAAGCTCCTAGTTTTACAAACTCTTGTTTACCACCAAGAAATTCAAATTTACCTTGATCTCTTTGTAAACTTCTCCATTCTATTTCAACATATTCTTCAGCTGGAACTGCAATAAAAGTAATAGAACCACTAAGATTATTTAAAATTTCACTTGAATTTAAACCTATTAGACTTGCAAGCATATTGCCTAATTGAATATGATGCCCACATGCATGTGCAGCATGAGTTTCTTTATCTGCAAAAGGATGACCTGGAACAGGCAATCCGTCTAATTCACCTATAATTGCTATATTAGGACCAGGGTTAGCTCCTTGAATTTTTGTAATCAATCCAGTGATAGCTATTCCTTCCTTAACCTTTAAATCAAAAGATTTAAAAATATTCTTTACTTTTTCACTTGTTTTAAATTCTTTATAACCAGTTTCAGGATTACTTAAAACATCTTTAGATAAATCAATTGGAATATCTTTTTTTTCATCAATTAATTTAGAAACTTTTATTTTTAGATCTTCTTTAGAAATCATATATACCTCACTTTATTTGATCTTACTAAAATGAGATGTTATTTACCATAAGTTTTCAAATTAAACTTGTCTTAATTTTTTAGAAAATAATACACCACTTATAAATATAGGATAGCTTGATAATGCACTGATAGTTATAGCAATTCTAGGATTAGTAATATCAGAAATGATACCACCAATTAGCCATCCAATAAAAAACAAAGAAATTACCAAAGAATAAAGGCCCATAATTTTATTTCTATCATTTTTCTCTGTTTGATCTTGAAAAATCAAAGTTGAAGTTACCATCCAATAAGCTCCACTAAACCCCATAAAGAAAAGAAAAAATAATGAAACAGTATAATTTTCTGAGAATATCACTGAAACCTGCCCAATATCCCAAACAATCGTACATAAAATCCAAATTAATAATTTACTTTTATAAATTCCAGTAAACATTGATAATAAAGAACCAAAAAACATACCTGCTCCAAGAGCGGCATTCATAATTCCAAATCCACTAGCTCCTAATCCCAACTGATCAGCAAAATTTGGTAATAGTACAAAAAAAGTGACTCCAAATATATTTTGTCCTGCTGCAATAATTACACCCCAAAAAATGACGGGTTTATTTTTCAAAATAAAAGAGTAAGATACAAATTTATTATCTTCTTTTTTTCTTTTTACTTGAGAATCTGCTGGATGAAATAATAATAATATAAGGCTAAAAAATAATAACAACGCGGCAAAAAATATTACATAATCTATATCAAATCTAGAAATCAAAAAAGCAAAAATAATAGGATTAACCATTTCTCCAAAAAATATAATCAGATATCTATATGAATTTATTTTTGAAAAGTTAGATTTATCGTTAGTATTAATTAAAAGAGTTTGAAAAGCTGGTTGTAATAAACCTGGAATTGCTCCAAATAAAATACTAAAAAATAGTAATACATAAATATCTTCATAATTAATAAATATAAATAAAACCAAAATAATTAAAAATGATAAATAAGAATAAAATAAAATTTTATTAATATTATATTTTTCTGACAAATAAGATCCTAAATATGATGAGATAAAAATTTGACTTCCCCCTACACCTAGTACAATTCCTACCCAGATATCTTTTTGCGTAATTTCGTATGCCAGCCAACTAAACAATAAAACCCTTAAATGAGCAGAATATAAAAAAATAGAATTTGAAAAAGTTAAAGCTTGAAAATTTTTAGAAAGAAAAAAAGAATTATGTTTGAAAAAATTAATCAAATGAAAACCACTATAAACCTTGTGTAAAGTAAAAAAAGAAATCCTCAAGATATTTTACTGAGGGGCAAACACTTGAGGATTAATAAAATAATATTATTTCCCAAATGTTCAGTCAAAATAACTGTCTTATTGTATTATATTCTTATGAATCAAGAAAAAGAATATATATTGTTTGAGTTTTCAAAAGGGTACGAAGTAATTAGACTATCTGTCTTAGGAGATTATGTTTCAAAAAATATTGAAGAAATGAAAAAAAATTCTGAAGCTATGTTTAGAAGAATGTTCCCAGATAAAAGCCTTATAAAGTTAGATAACATATCATTTTTAGACGAAAATGATATGTTAGAAAAAATTTCAAAATATATGAAAGAAAATTTAAATTATGTTAAATGAAGAATCAATATTGCAATTAAAAGAGGCAGAATCTCTTAATAAAAAACCTATATATGAAATTTCTATAGAAGAAGCAAGAAATCAATTTACAAAAGATAAAGAATTAAATCCTCTACCAGAAGTTGAAATTAAATATGTTGAAGAGAAAAAAATATTTGTAAATAATACAGAAATAAATATACGTATTTTTTCAAATTCAGATGATTCAATACAACCTTTACTAGTAAATTTTCATGGAGGAGGATGGGTCTTAGGAGACTTAGACGCAGATGATCAAATGTGTCGTGAATTATCTAAATTATCAGGAAGAAAAGTTATATCTATAGATTATAGACTTTCACCAGAGAATAAATTTCCAATACCTTTACAAGATTGCTACAAATCTTTAATTTACTTATACGAAAATCATAAAGAATTTGGAATTGATAAAAACAATATATCTATTTGCGGCACTTCAGCTGGTGGAAACCTAGCTGCAGCTGTATCTATGTTAGTTAGTGAAACAAAAAAAAATATAATTAAATCTCAAATCTTATTTTGTCCTGTAACAAATAATAACTTTGAGACAGACTCTTATAAAGAATTTAATGAAGGATTTGGTCTAACAAAGAAAGTAATGGAATGGTTTTGGGATCAATATATCGATAATGAAGTCAATAAATATTCAGCTCTAAATAAAGATAAAGATATAACTGATCTACCAAAAACATTTATTGCAGTTGCAGAATGCGACATATTAAAATCTGAAGCCATTGAATATTATGGATTAATAAAAGAAAAAAATAATGTCACCCTGAAAATATATGATGGAGCTCTACACGGTTTTAATGTCAATATTGGAAAAATTACTAATGCAAATAAATGCATGATGGATGTAAAAAGATTTTTAAATTAAGAAATTGAGAAACCTAAATATTTTTTCATTGCAATTTCATCACATTTTTTTCTATAGTTTCCAAATCCACCTACATAGGGCATAAATACTCTTTTCTTTCCAGGTACATTAGCTCCAACATACCAAGAATTACAAGTATCTCTTAATGTATCAGTTGCAACATCACTTACATGATCCATCCAGTTATTTTCAGCTACTAAATCAGCTTCAATTTCTTTTTTATCAATATCATATAAATATTTTATACAATTATAAATCCATTCAACGTGTTGTTCTATTGCGACCATCATATTTGTCAGTACTGAAGGACTTCTAGGCCCTGTGACAGTAAAAAAATTAGGAAACCCTTGAATACTTAATCCTAAATATGATCTTGGTCCTTCTTTCCATTTTTCTGATAATTTAATATTATCCTTACCTAAAATATCGATAGATAATAGAGCTCCCGTCATAGCATCAAAGCCAGTAGCAAAAATTATAATATCAAATAAAAATTCTTCTTTGAGGTAATTAAACCGTTTTCTGTAATTAATTCTATTGGACTTGAATTAATATCTATCAAATCAACATTACTACGGTTATAAGTTTCAAAATAATCTGAATCTGCACATAATCTTTTACAACCTATTGTATCTTTAGGAGAAAGTAATTCTGCAGTATCTTTATCTTTAACAATTTCTTTAATTTTAGCCTTAACAAATTCAGCAGCTTTATCATTAGCCTTTTGATCAACTCCTACATCTGTAAAACCTGCAGTAAAAATTTCTTGTCCACCAATTTCCCATCTTTTATTCAGTTCTTTATTAATTACTTCAGAAGATAAATCCAATATCTTTTGTTCTTCAAATTGGTTATAACCAATTCCTGCCCTAGTATATCTAGCTTTTTTTCTAATTTCTGAATAATTTGATTTTGTATCTAAAATTTCTTTATCAGAAAGAGGACGATTTTTAGCTGGTATAGAATAATTAGGACTTCTTTGAAAAACAGTTAAGTGATCTGCTTTCTTTGCTATTACAGGTATTGATTGAACTCCTGAAGAACCTGTTCCAATTATTCCTACTTTTTTATTAGTAAAATCTACTTCTTCATGAGGCCATCTACCTGTTACATAAAAATCACCTTTAAAGTTATCCAATCCTTTGAAATCAGGTTCTTTAATTGAAGATAAGGTACCTGTAGCCATAACACAAAAATTAGATATATATTCTTTACCTGATGTAGTAATAATTTTCCATTTTTTCAGATTTTTTTTATATGAGGCAGATTTTACTTCAGTATTAAATTTTATATTATTTTTTAAATTAAATTTCTCAGCTACATAATTTGCATATTTTAATATTTCTGATTGATCAGAATACCTATGAGACCAATCCCATTCTTGCTGTAAGTCTTCTGAAAAAGAATAACTATATTCTAAGCTTTCAATGTCGCATCTAGCACCTGGATATCTATTCCAATACCAGGTTCCACCTACATCAGATGCTTTTTCTAAAACTAATACATTTAATTTAAGCTTTCTTAATTTATGCAGAATATACATACCTGCAAATCCAGCACCCACAATTAAGACATCTAAATTTATTGTTTCTAATTGCTTTTTATCCATAATAAAAATAATAATAAATAAAATTACAAATATTTATAGGTTTTTTTGAATACCTTATGAATTATATTTTATACTCTGTCACGTGCGTGAGGAGTTATTAATCCTGATACATCACCATTTTTATCTATTTTTAGTGCTCTATTATACTTCGGAGTTAATGTACAAGCATGTCCAGGCTGAGCTAATACATAGTCACCTAGTTTTAATTTTTCACCATTTAATTTAATTATTCCATGTTCTTCATTTTGATGAACTAATTTTGCATTTGGTTTATCTACTAACTGTAATCTGCTCTCAGTAAGAGGATCGCTTGATATTGCTTTAGCACCTATATCAATTGTTACTGTTTCATTCTCAATATTATGATCTATAACTTGTCCAAGAACTACTCCAGCAATTTCAAAATTCAATTCTTTTTGTCTTATATTGCTTGCATCCCAATATATCCAGGTTCCTGGAGAAAGTTTTATATCTTTTTCATCAATATAGAAATGAAAAGACCAAGAACCTCCAACAATTATTTCAGGAATAATAGAGAATTTTTCTTTCATTAATTTTTCTACATTTCTAATTGCAGATAATGATTTTTTAGTATCAATAACTCTGTCTTCAATACTTGTAACTCCATAGGTTTGTCCATCATAAGCATGTATACCATTAATTTTTTGCTTTTTTTCAGAAACCACATACTCTAATAGTTCATCTACTTTTTCTTCTAAAATACCCGTTCTATTCATGCCAGTATCAAGATCAATATATATTCCATTTAGATTACTAATATCCTTGATTAAATCAAAATGAAAGTTATTTGAAACAATTGTAGAGAATTTTGTTTGAGGAAATTTTTTAACTATTTTTTCTAATCTCTTTGCTTTTATTTTTGAGGCTATAGGATATGCCAAAATCAATTCTTCAGGTTTGCATTCAGCAAGTGTTTCTAATTCTTTAATAGTAGATGTTTTATGCCTAGTAATCCCATGATCGATTAGAATTTTTAAAGTATCTTTTGATTTATGAGTTTTTGCATGAGGTACTATTCTCTTTTTATCTCCTACCAAAGATATAATCGAATTTATATTATTAATAACTTTATCTTCAAAAATCAGGTGTTCTGGAGTTTCAATTGATTCAATATTTTTTATTTTATAATTAGTAAACATTTAATTTAGAAATAGTTTTAAATCTATGGTTATGGTATCAATATAATTAATATTAGGAGAGTATTTTATTAGTTTTCTTTCAGACTTATTATTTTTTTTTAATATATAGTGTTCTTAAATATATAAACAATCTAAAAATCAATGAAAGCTTCAATATGGTTAGGTAGGGATAAATTTGAAATAAAAGAAGTACCTATCCCCAACTTGGATAATGATCAAGTTCTAGTAAAAGTAAAAAAAGTAGGCTTATGTGGAACAGATGTTCATATTACTCAAGGTTTATTTCCCTAAACTCCTCCTAAAATATTAGGCCATGAATTTAGTGGAGAAATAGTGGATGTCGGAAAAAATGTTAATAATATAAATATTGGTAAAAGAGTAGCTTGCAACACAACTTCCAGTTGTGGAGAGTGTTATAACTGTAAAAATTGGCAGATTTCAAGATGCTCTAATCAAGTAGCATCATCAGGTGCATTTGCAGAATTTTCAAATATGCCATTATCATCTGCTATAGAGATTCCGGAAAATATGTCTTTTGAAGTAGCAGCTATGACCGAACCTGCCTCTTGTTGTATTTCTGGAATAGAAATGATTGAATATAAAAAAGATTCGAAAGTTCTAATTTTTGGATCAGGAATTATGGGAATGCTATGTCTACTTTTTGTTAAGGAAAAAAATATTAATTACGTTGTTGTTTCTGAACCTAACCCATCAAGAAGAAAAATGGCATTAAAAATGGGAGCTGATTTCGTTATTGATCCTATGAGTAAAAATTATAAAAAAGAAATAGAAGAATTAAGTGGAGATAGTGGTTATGATATATTTATTGAAGCAGTAGGAAATCCAATCTTACTTGCAGAAGGAATTTCAAACTTAAAGCCTAGAGGTCAAGCATTAATGATTGGGGTTCATCCTAAAAATTCTAATCTCCAACACGATCTTTATGACCTTCATTATAAAGAAATTAAACTTTTTGGAGCTTTTGGAAGAGGTGATTATTTTTCATCCGTACCTAAAAGAATAGAAAAATTCGGACTTGATAAACTTGTAACAAAAACATTTAAGCTTGAGGAAATAAATAAAGCTATAGAATTAACAGCAAAAGGTAGTGGAATGAAATATATGATTTCGCCCTGGAAAAAATGAAATTAAATAAATTTAACTTAATAGCTCATAGGGGATTTTCAGAAAAATCTCCTGAAAATACATTCCCCTCTTTTGATTTAGCAATTAAAGAAGGTTTTCATAATTTTGAATTTGACGTTCAGCTTACTAAGGATAAAATACCTGTTGTTATACATGATGATAATTTATTAAGAACTACAGGAATACTAGGAATCGTTGCCGAAAAAAAATATTCTGAAATAAAATTACTAAATGCTATAAACAGCTTTACTAACTTGTCAGGAGATTACAGTATCCCAAGGTTAGATGAACTTTTAATAAAGTATAAAAATAAAGCTAATTTACATTTAGAGTTAAAATCAAGAGATCAAGATTTACCAGAGATAGTGTTTAATTGTCTTAAAAAAAATAAATGGCTAAATTCTGATAAAAATATGTATGAAATAGGAGGAATTACAATAAGTAGTTTTTACCTAGAACAAATTATACGATTTAAATATTTCGAAAATAACGAAAGAACAGCATGGCTATTAGAAAAAATCACTAGAAAAGACTTAAGTATATGTAAATTAAATAATATTGACTTAATTTGTCCAAAAGCTTCATTTGCAGATAAAAATACGGTTTTAGAAGCTTTAAATATGAATATTTTAGTTAGAAACTGGGGAGTTTTAAATGAAAAAGATCTATTACATGCCTATAAATCTGGAAGTACAGGAACTACTATTGACTGGCCAAAAAGAGGGGAAAAAATAATTTCAAATATCTAAAGAAATAAAATAACTAGGAGTAATGATGAAAATAACTAATGCTACAGAAAATAAAAAAAATAGTATAGGTCCAGATATTTGGTTAGCTGGAGATCCAGAAGATTTAAAAAATTGGATGGGAAAAGGAGTAAAAGGAATTGTAACAAATACAATAGTTCTAAAAGATATGACTGATAAATATGGTTCAATAATCGATTTAACAAAAAGATATCTTGATATTACTGATAAAAAAGTTGCAATTGAGATTGATGGTCATTCAACAAATGAGCTTCTTGATGTGGGAGAAAAGTTTACTAAACTTTCGGATAGAATCATACTAAAAATCCCAATGTCAGAATACTCTTTAGAAGCTTTTTCTGAGCTAAAAAAATCAAATATTGAAACTTTCTGTACGACAATTTTTTCACTAAACCAGGCAGTTATAGCAGCAAATGCTGGAGTAACTCATGTTTTACCTTTTTGTGAGCCATTTTTAGATGTTAACAAAGACTCTACAGAATTAATTAGAGAAATTAGTAAAACATTTGAAGGATGGGAAAATAGACCCTTTATCACTGCTGCTTTAGTAAGATCAGTTGAAACTGCTCATAAAGCTATAAAAGATGGAGCAGATGGTATTATAATTTTTTGGCCTATATTCAAAGAGATGATACAAAATAAATTTACAGATGAGTGGAATAAAACTTTTCTAGATCAATGGAATGGAATTTATAAATCTGGGAATTTAGATGATATAAATTATAAACCTTAATGTAACATCTTTTCAAGTTCATCGATGTGTTTAGGTGAAGGCTCAAATCCCACTCCTAGGTTATTTACAATTTCTGTAATTTTCTTGCAGAAAGGGGTAGGTATTTTATTCTTTTTACCAATATCATTTACATATCCAGTTAAGTAATCTATTTCAGTCCTTCTCTTCTTAAGTACATCTTGACCAAAAGAAGGTCTACTTGCCGAACCTGCTTGTTTGGCTGCATCTAAAAATTGATTTTTAATTTCTTCAATATTTTTTCCACTAGCTGCATCCACAAAATCTTCAGGTTGCATACCCATTATTTTACCAAGTTTATATCCTTCAGATTTAGCTACCATAACTACTTCAGAAGCTATTTGAATTGCAATATTTTGTGTCAAAGGTTCAGTCCTAACTTTAGAAGTTCCCCATCCTGTCAGACCTGCTAAAGGGTTAGCCATACAATTAACCATTAACTTTGACCATCTTTCACTTAAAAGATCTTCAGTTAAATCTGAAAGTCCAACTGATTGCATTATTGCAACAAAATCTTTTAGACGTTCAGAAACTCCTCCAGAAATTTCTCCAACTTTAAAACATACATCTTTTCTATTATCTGTTCTCCAAGAATGTCCAGGTTCAAATACTGCTGCACTTATAGTTATTATGCACCCTAAAGTATTTTCTTTACCAACAATATCTGCAATTCTAAGATCATTAATTCCATTTTGAAAATCTACAAAGAACCCTTTATCCTTAACATAGTTTTTTAATGCATATGTTGCCCATTCAGTATCATAAGATTTCACTGCTATTATTCCAATATCAAATTGTTCTTTTATCTCTTGCAATTGATTTATATGTACAGCTTTTGGTTTACATCTATATAAAGATTCTTGATTAGTAACTAATAATCCATTTTTATTTATTTGGTCAACATGCTCAACCCAAGTATCAATAAGCGTTACGTCATGCCCTGCCCTTGAAAGTAATCCACCTACGACACCTCCAATTGCACCTGCACCAAAAACACCTATTCTTTTTTTTATATACACATTAAATTTCTTTCTTGATGATAAAAAATATATTTAATTTATCATATTTTCTATTTCATCTAGATGAGCTGGAGCTGGATCAAATCCAACTCCTAAATCATTTACAATTTTTGTTATTTTGTCACATATAGGAGTGGCAATATTATTTTTTTTACCTATTTGACTAACATATCCAGTTAGATAATTTACTTCTGTTCTTCTTTTCTTCAGAACATCCTGACCAAAAGATGGTCTACTTGCAGATCCAGCCATTTTTGCTGAATCTAAAAACTTATTTTTTAATTCTTCTAGATTTCTTCCTTCAGCTGCATCCAAATATTCTTCCGGTGATATTCCATTAATATCAGTTATATCGTTACCTGTAGACTTTGCAACTTTAATAACTTCTGCTGCTATTTGAATTGCTACATCTTGTGTAAGAGGTTCTGATCTAACTTCAGCAGTACCCCAACCAGTCAAACCTGATAATGTATTATCCATACAATTGACCATAAGTTTAGTCCATCTATCTCTCATTAAATTTTCTGTTACTTCTGTACGCCCTACTGCTTGCATCATAGCTACAAAATCTTTGAGTCTTTCAGATACACCCCCGATCATTTCTCCAACTTTATAAGCTGTATCATCTCCTCTAGAATCAGTTCTCCATGCTAGACCTGGCTCAGAAGCCATAGCAGCTATTGTTATAACAGCTCCTAAAGTTCTTTCTTCACCAACAATATTTGAAATAGTATAGTCATTGATTCCATTTTGAAAACCCACAAAAAAACCCTCTTCTTTTACATAATTTTTTAATGCATGAGTTACCCATTCTGTGTCATAAGATTTTACTGCAATTATTCCTATATCAAATTTATCAGTTATTTCCTGTAATTTGTTAATATGAATTGCTTTAGGTTTACATAAATAAGAAGATTCTTGATTTGTAACAATTAATCCATTGCTATTTATTTGATCAATATGTTCATTCCATGTATCAATGAAAGTAACGTCATTACCTGCTCTTGAAAGAAGTCCACCTAAAACTCCTCCAATTGCACCTGCACCGAAAACTCCTATTCTTTTTTTTGTATACATAAAATCCCACAGTTATATTATTAATTTATTAGATAATAATATAAATTTTATAAAAAAATAAAAGAGATAATTTATAAGATTTGACTTAAGAATAATTTAGTTCTATCTTCCTGAGGATTTTCAAAAAAATGTTCTGGAGTACCAGACTCTACTATAAGTCCCTCGTCAAAAAATAGAAATCTATCTGCAACTTCTTTAGCAAAACCCATTTCATGAGTTACACAAATCATAGTCATTCCTGATCTTGCAAGTTCAGTCATTACATCCAAAACTTCTTTAATCATCTCAGGATCTAGTGCAGAAGTTGGTTCATCAAATAACATTATTTTTGGTTGCATAGCAAGTGCCCTAGCTATAGCAACTCTTTGTTGTTGTCCTCCTGATAATTGAGAGGGGAATTTTTTAGCTTGTTCAGGTATTCCTACTCTTTCAAGCAAACTCATAGCTAAATCTTCTGCCTCAGATTTAGGAAGTTTTTTTACTTTTTGTGGTGCTAATGTAATATTTCTTAGCACTGATAAATGAGGGAAAAGATTAAATTGTTGAAAAACCATTCCAACTTCTGAGCGTATTTTTTCTATATTCTTAACATTATTATTTAATTCTGTCCCGTTTACTTTTATAGTCCCAGAGTTATGTTCTTCTAGACCATTAATTGTCCTAATAAAAGTTGATTTACCTGAACCTGATGGACCCAACACAACAACAACTTCACCTTCGTAAATATCAGCTGTAATACCTTTTAATGCTTCAAATGTTCCAAAAAGTTTAGTGACTTCTTTGGCCTCTATCGCAACTTTTTTATTCATAAAATCTCCTTATTTACTTACATTAAGTCTTTCTTCTATTGATCTACTTACTTGAGAAAGAACTATTGAAACAACCCAAAACAAAAGAGCTACTACTAGTAAAGTTTCTATAGATTTCCCATAAAATTCCTGCTGTTGCTCGGGAATCAATCTTCCAATTCTTAATAAATCTGTGATACCCAAAATAAAAACTAGTGATGTGTCTTTGAATATTGCTATAAAAGTACTAACAATTGCTGGTATAACCACTCTTAGAGCTTGTGGAAGCACTATAAATAATAATTCTTGAATTGAATTTAAACCAAGAGCTGTTGCAGCTTCTTTTTGACCCTTAGGTATAGATTGCAAACCTCCACGTATAACTTCAGCAATATATGCACTAGAAAATAATGATAAAACTATCATTGCTCTTATTACAAGATTTATATCATTCAATGAAAATAAATTAGGTAAAAAATTAGGTAATACAAACCATGCAAAGAAAAGCCAAGCTATAAGTGGTGCACCTCTAAAGGTTTCTATAAAAATTATTGATACTAATTTTATAACTTGATATGAACTAGCCCTTCCCAATGCAAGAAAAACTCCCAAAGGAAATCCAGCTAAAATAGCAATTACGGCAAGAATTAAGTTTACAAAAAAACCACCCCATAAAGTTACCTTTGGACCTCCAAATAAAATAAGGATAAAAAATAGTGTAGGTAAAAATATAAGCCAAGAAAGCAATAATATTCTAGAGGTGATTTTCAGTTTTTTTTCTTTTAAATAATAGAATACTGAGTATGAGATTATGCTAAAAAATAAAATAATTAAAACATTAACTAATAAATTCATAGTAGTAAATATAAGAAAAGGAATTATTAGAATAAGAATATAAAATATAGAATTTCTTAGTTTCAGTTTATATAAATATCCAATAGTAGCTGATATTAAAATAGAAAATATTGAGAAGACAGTCCAAATTCTCCATAATTGTTCTTCAGGAAAAAGTCCAACTAATAAAATTTTTCTATTTACTTGTATTAATGTCCAATCAGTAGTGAAAACAAAATTTAAAAATAAAGAAGCTATAAAATATATAAAATATGCTGAGATTAGGGTCATTAAAATATCAATTTTAGAACCTAATAAATTTTCTTTTATCCATATAACTATTCTCATTATGTTCCGATCCTAGTTACTCTTCTATTTAATATATTCATAAATAATGAAATAAATAAACTTAAAGACAAAAATGTGATTAAAATCAAAAATAGCATCGGCAAAGCATGCCCTGCATTATTCATAATAGTTCTAGAAACCATAAATACATCTGGGTATGCAATAGCCACAGACAGACTAGAATTTTTAGTTAAGTTAAGATATTGGTTAGTTAATGGAGGAATGATAGATCTTAATGCCTGAGGTAAAATAACCAATGTTATTCTTTGATAAGTACTTAATCCTAATGCTTGAGCTGCTTCTGTTTGTCCAATAGGTAAGCTTTGTATACTACCTCTTACAATCTCAGTTATAAATGTTCCTGTATAAAGAACAAGAGCAAATAAAATCGCTGCAAATTCAGGAGTTAGAGCAAATCCTCCAGATTGAATATACGTTCCATATTCATTCACCTGTAATGTAGGGACATCAGATCTCAAGTCAATACCTAGAATAAAATATGTAACTATACCAATAATTAGAAAAAATATAACTGATAATAAATTTGGTGAAAAAATTCTAACATTTTCTTCTTTAAATTTGTGTAGGTAAGATCTTAAAAATAGTGAAGCTATTAATGTTAATAAAAGGATTAATACCCATAAAGAACCATTTTCTACAGAAGATATGATTGGGAGAAGTATTCCCCTATTAGACCAAACAGATATCCCTCCAAAAGTTAAGGCATTTGATATTTGAGGTAACTGTAGTAAAACTAGTTGCCAAAAGATTATTTGAATTAATAAAGGTGTATTTCTAAGAAATTCTACATATCCTGCTGAGATTTTACTAATTAAAAAATTTTTAGATAATCTTGCAAGTCCCATTACTATACCTAATAATGTTGCAAAAAATATTCCAACAAGGCTAACTCTAATAGTATTAACTACCCCAGTAAAATAAGCTCCCCACCTTGAGTCATTACTCGTATATTCAACAATAAATGTATGACTTAGTCCAAATCCAGCACGACTAGAAAGATGACCAAATCCAAGTTCTAACGAAAATGCCCTAGAAATTAAATAAAACAAGAATATCACCATAAAAATAGAAAAAAGAAATTGTATAAAAAATTTTCTAAAACTTTTATCGTATTTTAAAACTTCAATTTTTTTTCTTGTAGTAGTTTGAGATTTAAATTGTTTTAGTAGGTTAGATATCATTTTATATAAAAATTACAGGGCCTTTTAAGACCCTGTAATATAATTAATTTTAGTTTGATTTTATCTAAATGGAGGTGCGTAAATTAATCCACCTTCAGTCCATTGTGCATTCAAACTTCCTTCTCTTGTAAGTCCTAATGGAACAAGATGGCTTTCATAAACTTCTCCATAGTTTCCTACTTGAGAAATAACATTTTGCATGAAATCAACATTAATTCCAAAACCAAAATCACTTGGTTCTCCACCATCAAAACCTACTCCGAGTAATCTTGCTATTCCAGGGTCTGATGGATTTGATGCCATTGAAGAAACGTTAGAACTTGTAATTCCACTTTCTTCTGCTTGCATCATACCAAAAACTACCCATTGAACAACATCGTATAATTCACTATCATTATCTCGAGTTAAAGGACCAAGTGGTTCTTTAGATAATGTTTCAGCTAACACAACGTGATCAGAAGGTGTAGAAAACCCTGCTCTTTTAGAAGCCAAACCTGATTTATCAGTAGTCCAGCCATCACATCTGCCTTCTTCATAGGCAGCTTGTAGAGGATCGTTAGTTTCAAATGTTAGTGGTGTGTATGCTATACCTGAACCTGTAAATCTATCATCTAAATTTAATTCAGTTGTAGTTCCTTGAAGAACACAAACAGTAGATCCAGCCATAGATTCGATTGAATCATAACCACTACTAGCTTTCACCATCATTCCTTGCCCATCATAGAAAGTAGGAGCTGTAAAATCATTTCCTAAATCTCTATCTCTACTAGCAGTCCATGTTGTATTCCTAATTAGAATGTCTATTTCATTAGCAGCTAGAGCTTCAAATCTAGCAGAAGCCGTTAATGGAACATATTCAACTTTTCCCGCATCTCCTAGAATTGCTGCTGCTACAGCCTTACAGAAATCAATATCAAAACCTTCAAATTGACCTGCAGAATTCACAACTCCAAAACCGGTAAGATTATCATTAACTCCACAAACCAACTCACCTCTATCAATGATAGTTGCAAGGGTATTTGAACCAGAGCTTGATTCACTTGATGTTTCTTCTGCTGTACAAGCAAAAATTACAAACATCGAAAATAGTAAACTAATTACTACTATTGCTTTATTGCGATAATTTAACATAATCACTCCTTTCATAAATAATTTAAGTTAAAATCAGGAGTGACACCAGCAACATACATCAGAAAAAAAATTTTCCGAACACATTGTTCGGGATTCACCGAAACGCTTTTCTATATACTATACTAATATTCTACAAAAGTTATAATTTTTGTCTTATAATTCAGATAATGTTACTTATTTCAGACGCGCTTTTGTTTATTCTATAAATCTATTGACTGAAAATTCACTAAGATCAAATTTTGAAGATTTATCAACTACTAAATTACTACATATTTCTCCTATAGCAGGAGTAAATTTAAATCCATGACCAGAACATGGCGAACAAATTATAATATTTTCATCGTTTAGATAAAAATCAATAATAAAATCTAAATCAGGCGTATCTGTATATACACCAACTGTAGAATTTAGAAGTTCTCCATTAGCATCAGGAATAAATTCTTCTAGAAAATTTCTAATAGTTGTCAAATCTTCTATATTAGATTGTCTATTCAAATTTTCTGACTTTATAAAATTGCCATTATGATGCATTGCAACCTTAAATCCATAGTTTTCAATATTTGGTTGAGTATAGAATTCTAAGCCATTATCTAAGTCCCAGCCAGTATTAGGCATAAATTTATATTCAAATTTTTCTCTATTTTTTTTTGGATCAAACCAGAAAAGTACTTGTCTTTCAATTTTAATAGGCAAATTTAATTTAGGTAGCAAATTTTTAATCCAAGCACCAGAACTAAATATTAATTTCTCAGAAAAATATTGTCCTTTTGATGTAGTAACTTGATAATAATTGTCTATTTTTTTCCAATTAATAATATTTTCATCATAATTATGAACAGAGCCTAATTTTGTTGCCTCACTTAAAATAAATTCAAGTGACTTATCAGGAAAAACTGCACCACTTCTATGTTCATATAAACCTAAAAAATCATCTGGTGGATTTAATATAGAAAATTTTTCAATTATTTCATTTTTTGAAAATTTAGTAATAGGTATTTTATATTTCGCAGCAGATGCATTAGCCTTCTCTATATGATCTCCATTATTGCCTAGGATAAGTCCTCCATATTCTAGTAATAATTGATTTTTTGATTTTTTATTTAAATCTGACCATAGCTTATAAGCTCTCTGCACAATAGGAACATAAGAGGTTCCTTCATGATATGCCTCTCTAATTACTCTAGTATGACCATGACTTGAACCGAATTTATGTGGTGGCCTATAAGTATCAAAACCTATAACATTTATTCCTTTTTCTGCAAGGAATAAAGAGCTTGCACTTCCCATAGCACCTAGCCCGATTATTATTACATCAGTTTTATTTTTTAATTTCATGTCTATAACCAACCTTGATAAATATAATATTTAATAATTTGAAAAGATGTTTTTACTTTAATGTATCTATTTTATGAAAATCTATCCAATCTTCATCAAGTTTAGTTCCTAAGCCAGGTTCTTCATTAAGTAATATTTTACCTTGAGTATTAATTTCAATTTCATTTTGAACTCCCCATTGGTGTATATGTTCAGGTCTCCAATACTCAAAAAATGTATTATTATTTACCGATGCTATTACATGTAAATTTGCTTTATTCATCAATGAATTTCCAGCAAGTCCAATTTCACAATTAATACCAAAAGATTCTGCCATGGAACAAAGTTTAATTAAACCTGTAATTCCTAATTTTCTAGTCGTACCTCTAATCATTCCTATAATATTTTCACCTAGAAAATTTGCTGCTTCTTTAATTAAAAAAGTAGCAGAATCACTCATATTGATTGGAGTAATTAATGTATTATTCAGTCTTTTTATTGCTCTAATATTAGATGGATCAACAGGATCTTCAAACCAATAAAATAAATTTTCATCTAATGAATGTCCAATTCTTAACGCTTCATTTAGAGAATAACCATGATTTCGATCAAGCATAAGGGTCATTTTTTCACCAACAGCATTTCGTACGCCATCAATTGTTTTAATGGTTTCCTTAACACTTAAATCACCAGGATGAATTTTATAAGCTGAGTATCCTTCTGATAATAACTCTTTTGCCTCATCAATAAAGCCTAATGAGTTATTGTGTCTTGGGGGATAAGTAGCATATAAGGATATTTGGGTATTTCTTCCTCCAAGTAATCTATAAACTGGCTTATTCAAAATTTTGCCTGCTAAATCCCACAAAGCAACATCTATAGGTGCCCATGAAGCATGAATAGGCAAGCCATGACCGGCTATATTTTCTACCTGTGACCATAACCATTCTCTATTATCCGAGTCCATGCCAATAATTAGTGGTTTGATTTTTTCATTTATAATTTGTATTCGATCTAAAGAGTTAGCTGCCTGGTCTCCTATAAAAGAGTTACCCTCAAAGCCTTCAGATGTTTTAATTCTTAAAACTCCTTGCTTTGTTTTTCCTCCTATATTAAATCTTTCATCTTTTACCTCAAGATCTCCTGTGTCTCGTTCAATAATATCAATTTCTACATTTGTAATTTTCATAAAAACTATATTTCTTGATTAATAGTACCAACATATTCTAAGCCTCTAAATTTTCCTAAATAATCCATACCATAACCAACTACCCATCTTTTATCATTTAAGACAAAACAATTAAAATCTGGTTCGGCATAATTATTTCTTTTACCCAATTTATCTAATAAAACAGCAGTATAAACCTTTTTATTAGAAGTTTTTTTTACATTATCCATAACGGCAATTAAAGTTTCTCCTGTATCCATTAAATCATCGACTATTATACTTGGAGAATTTTTATCTAAACTATCTGCTAAAAATTCATATCCATAAATCTTAGTGCCTTGAGACTCTGTAGAATATCCATAAGTTTTAGCAATAAGAGGAAACATTTTATAGCATCCAGGTCTTAAGTTTTCTAACTCAAATATTAGCCTTGAAACAAAAATTATTCCTCCAGTTAAAATAGGAATTAAATTAACTGAATCATAATTTAAAAATTTTTTATTTATTTCTTTAGCTATTCTTTCTAATTCAGTATTTATTTGGTTTTTATCCCATAAAACTTCTATATCAGAAACTTCAATATCTTTCATATTATTTAATTTCTTCCGGTAGTTTTTCACCAAGAGCTTTAGGCTGGTTTCCCGCTATAAGAGATACAATTACCCTTGGAACATACTTGCCATCTTTTGTATTAATATATTGTATAAATATTAATACAAAAATCATTATAGGAAACGGTAATAAAGGCAATATTTGGGATAAAGCTAATGTAACTGACTGAGCTTTTATAGCTAGTACTTGCAATAAACCAAAAGAATACGCACCTACAGCAGCTCTATAAGGATTCCATCCCCCAAATATAGCTATAGCCAAAATTATCCAACCATAGTTAGTAGTATGCCCTTCAGACCATCCATATTTAGTATACAAAGAAAAAGTAGCCCCTGCTAAGCCTAATAAACTTCCTCCTATTATAGTTCCTAAAAATCTCATTTTTTTTACATCTATTCCTCTAGAACTAGCTGCTAAAGGATTTTCTCCAGCAGAACGTATAGAAAGTCCTATAGTAGTTTTGTTCAAAAAAAACCAAGCTGAAGGAATAAGTAATATAGAAAGGTAAGTTATAAATGAATGATTAAATAAAACATTACCCATAAAAGGAATTTTTGATAATAATGGAATTTGAATTTTTGTTATCATTGGACCGTTCAACCTCACATAATCTTGTCCAAGATAATTACTTAGATGACTAAGTAAGATAGTCAATACAAACCCAACTGCTATCTGATCCATTCTAAGCTTTATGTCACAATAAGAAATAAATACAGCAATTCCAGCACCTAAAAACATTGCAAATAAAAATCCAAGAGTTGCGACATCAGATATATATCCAAAAATGAAACCAAATAATGCACAAATCATTATTGTTCCTTCCGCAGATAAATTAATAACACCACTTTTTTCTGAAATCGTTTCTCCAATCACTGCTATTACTAGAGGAGTACTCAAAGAAATTACGGTTATTAATGTGTTTTCAAAAAATATCATTTAGAAAACACCCTTGAGATCTTTTGAAGTATCATATTTTCAACCTTAATTCTTTGTAATACTAACCAACTCAGAACAAAAGTAGCTTGTATTATCCCAATAATAGTATTATCAAGGCCAAGTCTAATTTGAAGTTGGCTTCCTCCAACTATTAAAATTGAAAATAAAAAACTTAGAATAAAAGAAAAATAAATATTTCTTGAAGAAATTAATACAATTAATATAGCTAAAAAACCAAAGCCTCCAGATATAGAAGGTACAAGTTTATGATATGCTCCTGAAGCTTGAGAAAATCCTGCAATTCCAGCTATAGAGCCAGCTATTAAATAAGAAAATACAATATATCTATCTGATTTAAAATAAAATCTTTCAGTTGCTAGAACATTAATTCCTGTAGATTTCAACCTTATCCCTAATGAAGTAAAGTTCAAAACTACATAGCTTAATAGGTACAAAAATAAAATTATCACAATTAACATTAGTGGAAAATTATGATTACCAATTGTGGGTATCCAAGACGCTTTATGAAATAGATCTGTTCCACCAGTTGAAGCGATCCCATCTCTTTTCCAGGGACCAATTATTAAAAAAATCACTATCCCTGAAGCAACAAAATCTAAACCAAGCCCACTAAATATTTCATGAACATTTCCTTTGACCTTTAGTAGCGCAGAAAGCAAACCCCATAATCCTCCAAACAATACAGCAAAAAGAATTTGAATATAAGGTGAAATTAAATAGTCTCCTAAAAACGATCTAGCAATAAAAGTTGCTCCAACAGCCCCCATTATAATTTGACCCTCGATACCTATATTCCACATACCTGCTGAAAATGTATAAATTAGTGCAAGGGATGCAAGAGAAATAGGAGCCCAAACTATTAATGTTCTGATGAATTTAGATTCACTTCCTAAAGATCCATAAATAATTGATTGAAATACTTCAAAAGGAGAAATTCCAAAAAGAATTAAAGTGAAAAAAATTATAAAAAGAGTTAGAAGTAGCCTAATTGAGTTTATTTTTAGATTGTCAAAATCAAACATGTTAAACTAATCCTGAAACGAATTTAATTATTTTTTCTTTAGTCAAATTATTTTTGTAGCTAATATCCATAATTTTATTCCCTGAAACAGAAAAAATAATATCAGAATATTCCCATATTTCATCCATATCTGTCGAAGAAAATAATATTGCTATATCCTGTTTTTTTCTTTCTAAAATCATTTCCCAAATCTTATTTGCAGAATTATAATCTAATCCTCTAGTAGGCTGTTCAAGTAATAAAACAGATTCAAGATCAGGCATCAAAGACAGCATTACTCTTTGTTGATTTCCTCCTGAAAGTTCACTAAGACTATTATTTAAATTGGATTTTATATTAAATTTATTTATTTTATCAATTGCTGTTTGTTTAATTATTTTCCAATCAAGAAAAGTTTTTTTTGCTGAGATTGATAAAGCATAATGTTCAAGTAAATTTAAATCTTTAAATAAACCTCTTTCAAGTCTATCTGCAGGCATGTAATAGTAATTTTCAATTTTTAGTGGATCCCCAAATTGTTTGATTATACGTGTTTTAGAAAATTCATTTGAAAAAACATTTTTTATAAGCTTATCATTTGAAGATCCTTGTAATCCTGCAATGCCAATCACGCTACCAAAGGTATATTCATGAACTAAGTCAGATTTGTAATCATTAAATAAATCTGACTTAGAAATAATAATTGAAAATTTATTTACTCTTTCTGTATATTTTTGTTCTGATTTATGAAATTCAGTATTCTCAAACATAGTTGATAAAATTTTTTTCGAATTAAAAGGTTTTGTTATATTTTCTATTAATTCACCAGATTTTAGAATAGAACCTGTTTCACATATTTCAAAAATTTCATCTAGCTTATGAGATACAAAAATTATTATTATTCCTTCATTAGATAGTTTTTTTAATGTTTCAAAAACTCTTTTTTTTTGCTCCAGCGAAAATGCACTTGTTGGTTCATCTAATATTATTAATTTTGCACCGTTATACAAAAGTCTAATTAACTCTATTTGCTGTCTCTCTCCGATAGAGAGAGAATTAGTCTTTGAACTTAATTCAATTTCTATTCCATAATTTTTAAATAAACCTAAGATTTTTTGCTTTATATTTTCAATTTTTCTAAAAGGTTTTTTTTCGTTTATACCTACTAAAAAACTTTCTAAGATTGATAAATTAGAAAAATCTAGTGGATCTTGATTTAATAATCCAATCCCATTTTTTATAGAATCTTTTGCAGAGCCTAAATTTATATTTTCCCCATTTATAATTATTTCTCCTGAATCAGGAGTAAGTTGACCAGAAATAATTTTTACAAAAGTTGATTTACCTGCTCCATTTTCACCTAATAATGCATGAATTCCACTATCTAAGCTTAGATTAATATTTTTATTTGCTTTTAAATTTCCGAATGACTTGGATAGATTTTTTATTTGTATTTTCATAAAAATTTGGGCTTCTTTTTTTCAAGAAGCCCAATTTATTTTCTATTGACTATCTCCTACCATGCCTTCTAGTAATTGAGGAGTATACCAAATTTCATTATCTGTAGCTTCTTTTCCATCAGATAAATAAGTTGTACCATCTTGGAAATTCAATGGACCTTTGAAAAGTTCTATTTTTCCTGATGCAAGTTCATCCATAAATGACTCTAATTTTGTAGTTTCAGAAGTAGACATTGCTTCACCAATTTTATAGCCAATCATTGAAGAGTCTACATCATTCATATTATCCCAATTTGGCCCCTGCCAAATAAATTTTGAAGAAAATTCATTATGAACTACATCCATAGCTGCGTTTAAATATTCAGGTCCCCAGTTGAAGTAAGGAACTCCCAAACAAACATCCGGAGCAGTTGCACATGAATCTTCATAATCATATCCTACTACATAAACATCTTGACCTTCACTAGCTCTTTGACCTGTAACTACTAAGCCTTCAGGAGTATCAATATGTGAAATAATTACATCAGCACCAGAATCAAAAAATTCATTTGCTACTTGAGTAGGATCTGATGTCACTCCAGGTATATGGAACCAAAATCCTATCCACACTACATCAAATTTAAGTTCTCCATCCCCTTGCCAGCAGTGACTTGCTCCTAAATAAGCTACATTAGCAAGTCTTCTAGTTTCATCATTAATCAATGGACCTAAAAATCCAATATGCCCATTAGAAGATTTTAAAGCAGCAGCGCATCCAGCTATCATTTTTCCATATTCCATTTTTCCCATAATATTTCCCAAATTACTCAAATCTGATCTATATCCTTTACCATCAGATTTAGCACTATCACCAGAAGCCCAAATAATAGGAACATCTGGAAATTGTTCAGCACCAGCTAAAACTCCATCTTTCATATCATCAGAAGTTGCAAAGATCATTTGTGCACCTTCATCAATCATGTCAGATATTACCTGGTCAACAGTCAGATTTGGACTATCGGCTGGGTTTATCATATCAGCAACGATCATTTCTCCGCCTAATTTATCTTCTATATATTGACCTCCTTCATAATGAGCCTGAGACCAACCTTTATCATCTTTAGGTCCTACAAGAATCATTCCAAATTTGAAAGGAGTTGAACCATGGTCCATACTCATATCCATACTTGAAGATTCTGTATCATCTGTATTTCCACAACTGATTATAAAAATCCCAATTATTGAAGCTAAAATAAGTTTATGAAATAGTTTCATCGCGAGTTCCTTTTTTTTAAAATCATTTTTTTAATTTGATAAGAAAACAATAACATTTACCAAAAAAAAAAAAAATAAAATATAAATCTTTTTTTTAGGAAATTAAAAAAAATTATTTTATTGACAATATTCCAAAAAAAAAATTAGAAATATTGATAAATAATTAGAATATTCTAAAATATTATCAATGTATAAAATATCTGGGTAAAAAAATTTAAAATGAAGTTTCTTTTATTATCTTTTTTCACTTTAATTATAATGAGTTGTACTAATGTTGATGTTGATGAAACTGTAAAGAAAATAGACCTACCATTAACAGAAAAAAATATTTCAGTAAGTGCAGAAGAAATAAAGAAAAATATAGAAACTGTAGTTAAAGTAGTCACAGAAAAACCTAAAAGAAGAAAATTAAGAAAAATTCAATCTACTCCTACTCCTACTCCT
>JAACCT010000085.1 GCA_009937255.1 Dehalococcoidales bacterium | reverse complement strand
TTGTTCCCCAACACAACCAAAAATCCCACACATAATTTACCTTAATATAGTTGATATATATAGTTTGATTAGAAATTCATTCTATATTATTTGTTAAAAAAATCCCATCTTTCTCCTGATCTGCTTAGAATATTATCTAAATCAAATTCAAGTAAAAATCTTTTGTTAATCAAATCTTTAGAATAATCTGAGATTTTATCTAAATAATAATTTTTAGAAGGATATCGCTCTGAAATTGATAATCTAGAATCATTCTTGTTTTTATTCTTTGAAAAAGGCACAGTTGCTCCTCTAGGCCCCCCAGTTAATCCTATTATTTGATATGGAGCTCCAACATCTGAATGTCTAAGGTTCCACGGAGTTGAGGTTGCTAAAGGTATTGCGACATCAGGGTGTCGTATACCTGCTATTTCATTCCCATCATCATCTACTTCAGAAACAATCGAACCGTAACTTTTACCATTTTTCGGAGGAATGTTGTCAATCACATCTTCGTTATCACCAAAATCCATTTTTCTTGGAAAAGAAAAATGTTCAGGAAAATTAATAGGAATTTTTGAAAATTTTTCTCTTAATGAGTTTGGAGTCACTCCAGTTCCGTCATTTATTTTTGGATGAGAGCTATTCGGAGGTTCAATTCCTTTTGAAACCCAATTATCAAGATTAATTAACAATGCTCTCATTAAAGGGGTATAGTCTATGGAATTAAGATAGTTTTGAGCTTTCATTCCATCCACTTCTTGAGTGTCAGTTAATGGCCAAATTCCAGGCCCATGCATACAAGATGAAAGATGATAAATTCTAGAGTTTTCTGGTGAGGATAAATCTTGTTTGCCATCTGCAGATGTATGAATTAAAGAAGCATCTCCTCTCCAATATTCTGCCCCAGTATTTACAAAAAAAACTTTAGATTGAGATTTTCTTTGATTAAATTTTTCCATTAATCCATCTTTCTGAGACTGTTCAATATCGTCTGTAATGATCGAAGCTGAAGGGTATAGTTGCGAAATAACAGATGGTAAATCTTTGGAAGCCTGACCAAAGCGTTGATTGAATTCGCCTCTCATTCCTCCAGCAACATGAGGCATGATACCGTCAAATACTTCTCTCCCTAAATCATCATAATTAAAATCTAAATAAATAAATTGTCTAAGAAATCTTCCACTTTGAGAAACACCAAAAGCAAACGCGTAATCAATTTTATTTTCAGTAGGATTATCATTATGATCTGAATATTTCAAAAATGAAATTAAATCTCTTGTAGCAGCAAGTCCTAATCCAGTAGATTTTGCTCCATATGCTGTGTAAGAAATTTGATACATTATTCCAGCCTTAAATTTATCTGACATATGAATAAAATTTGGATTGTCAATTATTTCGTTTCCATCGTTCCAAGCAAATCTCCATTTATTCCTAGGTATAACGATCGCATCCTCATCCGGATATTTTTTATAACTTAATATTGCATCTCTTTCATTTGTATCAAAAGCCGGATATGGAGTATGCATCCTATCACTTAACATAATCTGTTCAACATCTTTTATAGTTTGAAATTGACTATATATTTTACCTTTGATAGGTTCTCCTTGATTTGAAATTTCAGAAGAAAAAAGTCTTAATTTCCCATTTACAGGAGGTGCATCATGAGACCAACCACACCATACTAGTGTATAGCCTTGAATCATCAAAAAGTCATTCCCTAAATCATCATCCGGAGCAACTCCCGCTACCATTACTCCCCTAGAAGCAGAGTTAAATTGAGATAGCATTACTTTATTCCCTCTGTTATTTACGTCATAAATTATCTTTTTATTTGACTTACTCATATCTGCTGGAAGCATTATATGAATATCAGAAGAAAATTCTACATGGCCATCAGAATTGGTAGATAGGTTATCTAAGTCTGTAATTTTTTTATTATAATCATCATTAGGATCAAGAATAAATTTTGCTATTCCTATAATTTCTCTGTATTGACCTACTTGTCCAAAGTTTTTCCCATTTTCAAGTAAATTATTTTCTTTTATTTCTATTGATTTTATTGACATATCATCTCCTAATGGCGCGCCTGGCGAGATTCGAACTCACGACTTCAGCCTTCGCAGGGCTGCACTCTATCCATCTGAGCTACAGGCGCAAATAATTGCTTTAATATGATTGTACATAAAAAAATTAACTACCAATTAATTTTTTCAGAATTTACACAGTATGTAGGGATTTTATTTATCAAACCTTCAAGAATATTGTCGACAGTCATTTTTGACATTTTTTTTCTAGTTTCAACTGTCGCTGAAGCGATGTGGGGTAGTATTGTTAGATTTTCCAAATTTAGGATAGGGTGATCCATATTTATAGGCTCAGGATCAGTTACATCTAATGCTGCATATGCAATATCTCCATTATGTAAAGACTCATACACATCATCTAAGTTTACAATTGGGCCTCTTGCAGTATTTATTAATGTTGATGTTTTTTTCATAAGCTTAAGTTGTTTCTTAGAAATTAAGTTTTTTGTCTCAGGTGTATAAGGGCAATGCAAAGATACTACATCTGAATTTTCTAGTAATTCTTCCATTGAATCCAATCTTTCAGCACCATAAGTTTCCTCAGGTATTGATCGATTATAGTATAAAACTTTCATTCCATTATCATTAGCTATTTTTCCTAAATAGGAACCTATTCTCCCAAACCCAATTATCCCAAGAACAGAGGAAGAAAGATCATATCCCAATAAATCTAATGGTTCAAAATGAGCCCATTTACCATTTCTTACAAATCTATCACCTTCTGCAATTCTTCTTGCAGCTGATTGCATAAGTGTGAAAGCAAAAGAAGCTGTAGTTTCAGTTAAAACACCTGGGGTGTTTGCTACAGCAATATTTCTTTTATTAGCAGCATCAACATCAACGTTATCATAACCCACTCCAAATTCAGCTATAACTTTCAGAGAAGGGCCAGCTGCATCCATTATTTCTCCATTTACCGAGTCATTTATATGAGCAAACAATGCAGTTGCTCCTGAAATTTTTTCTTTAAGTTCTTCTGAAGTTGGAGGATTTGGAGAGTCAATTATTTTCAAGTCTGACACATCTCTAAGTCTTTCCATCTCATTTTCAAACTGAGTTCTTGTTACTACTACCTTAGTTTTATTCATGATTACCTCTTTTTTTGGTGGCTACGGGTGGAATTGAACCACCGGCCTAACGCTTATGAAGCGCTCGCTCTAACCCCTGAGCTACGTAGCCAAAAAACAACATTTACAAACAAGTTTAACATGTAACATTTATTATCGTTATGTAGAAAATAGGAAAATAAATTTTATTTTCTATTGTAGTTACCTGATTTTCCTCCAGATTTTTTTTCCAATTGAATATCAGTGATTTTAATTGTTTTATCAATAGATTTACACATATCATAAATAGTTAAAGCAGCCAAAGAAACAGCCGTTAAAGCTTCCATTTCAACACCTGTTTTCCAGTCAGTAGTAGCTTTTGAAGTAATATAAATACTATAACTGGAATTATCAAATTGAAAATTTAAATCTACTTTATTTAAAGGAACTTGATGGCATAAAGGTATAAGATCATGTGTTTTTTTACTTGCCATAATTCCAGCTATTTTAGCTATATTAATAACATTACCTTTAGACATATCATTTTCTCTGACCTTATTAAAAGCAGCTTTGGATAAGAAAACTTTACAAGAAGCCAAAGCTTCTCTCTTCGTAATATTTTTAGAAGAAATATCAACCATATTTGCTGAGCCTTTCTCATCTAGATGAGAAAAATCATTATCTTTCATTAGAAAGCTCCTTTGATTCAAATTTTTCATCAATAATCAAGTCATTTGAAGATGCTGCATTTTTTGCTAACAAGTCACATTCTTCGTTTTCTATATGACCCATATGCCCTTTAACCCAAAAAAAATTTACAGTATGATAGTCACATAATTCAATTAACATTTTCCATAGATCTGAGTTTAAAGCTTTATTTTTTCTATCACGCATCCAATTATTTTTTTGCCACTTCTTTGCCCATCCTTTTTCTATCCCATCTATGACATATCTAGAATCCGTGGTAATTAGTACATTTTCAGGTTTTTTTAATTTCTTTAAAGCTATGATAGGTCCTAATAATTCCATTCGATTATTAGTAGTTTTTCTAAATCCTTGTGATAATTTCAACTCTTTATCTTTCCATTTCATTATTACTCCATAACCTCCCGGACCAGGATTGCCCAAGGAAGAACCATCAGAGTATATAAGGACGTCATTTGTCATAAACTTATCCTCCGATTTGAAACATTTCGATTTTTTTATAGTTAGATTTCGTCAATTCGTGCCTAATTTCAGAATATTGATCTTTACGTTTTATCCAAACATCTTTAATAATTTGATCAAGTTCTTCCGAAGAACATCCTTCTCTAATAGGTTTTCTCAAATCAATTCCTGAATTTGCGAATAAGCATGTAACAAGCTTTCCATCCATTGTGATTCTTGCTCGTGTACAAGTTGAACAAAAAGGCTGAGAAACTGAAGAAATAAACCCAAATTCAGCTGAATAATCTTCTAATATGTATCTTTTTGCAACTTCACCTTGATAGTTTTCATTAAGTTTTTTTACTTTATATTTACTTTCAATTATTTCTAAGATTTCTTTTATAGAAATAACATCTTTCAATTCCCACCCATTAAGATTGCCAACATCCATATATTCAATAAATCTAACAATATTGCCAGAATCTCTAAAGTAATCTAATAAATCAAGTATTGAATGTTCATTAACATTTTTTTGTACAACACAGTTGATTTTTAAATTTTTAAACCCTTTATCATTAGCTGATTTTATAGCTGAAAGAACTTTTTCTACTTCAAAATTTTGACCACTCATTTTTTTAAAAGTTTTACTGTCTATTGAATCTAAAGAAACTGTAATTCTATTCAAACCCGATTGTTTTAATGAATCTAATTTTGATTCTAGTAGATAACCATTCGTAGTCATAGCAATATCTTCAATTCCTGATATGTTTGAAAGTTTTTGTATCAATTCTTCAATAATTTTTCTAACTAGAGGCTCGCCACCTGTTATTCTGATTTTATTAACACCTAATTTTGCAAAAGTTTGTGCAATTCTTTCAATTTCATTAAAATCTAGTAATTCTTTACGAGGTAAAAATTTAAAAGATTCACCATAAACTTCTTTTGGCATGCAATAAGTACATCTAAAATTACACCTATCAGTTACAGATATTCTTAAATCTCTTACAGGTCTATTGAATTTGTCTAAAGTATTTTTCATGTATTTAAACAATTCTATCTTTAATTAATATTTTTAAGAATTTATCAATAGATTTTCTTCTATGAGAAATTTGATTTTTTTCATCAATAGATTTACAAGCAAGAGAAAGATTTTCATTATTTAAACAAAATATAGGGTCATACCCAAATCCATTTAAGCCTTGTTTTTTATCTAAAATATATCCTTTTAACAACCCTTTAGAAAATATTTTTTCTTTTTTAAAACCTACTCCACAAATAACTGAAATAAATTGTGCTCCTCTATAAGGGGTTTGAAAATCCTTCATTTTTTCCAAAATTAACTCAGTTCTTTCTAGATCGTTCAATCCCTCTCCTCCATATCTTGCAGAATATATTCCTGGCTCTCCACCTAATTTAAATATTTCTAAGCCTGAATCTTCACTAATAGTTGGAATACCAGATTTTCTATAATAGAAATCAGCTTTTATCGCTGCATTTTCTTCAAAAGTTTTACCTGTTTCTTCTACGTCATCATTTATAGATAAATCTGAAAGTGTGAAAAGTTTTATATTTTTATTAAAATTAAAAATCTTTTTAAATTCATTTAATTTACCATTATTAGTTGTTGCTATAAGAATATTCATAATTTATAAATTTATTATTAAGTAATCTATGTTTTTTTAGTAAATTACAATAAATCTTAATAAATGCTATAATTTTTAATGTCTAAATGACATAAAAAAAATTACAATATAGGTAATTAAAAAAAATTCAGGAATAAATAATCAAATGAGTTTATATGTTAAGTAATAGAATCAGGCTTATATTTAACATGGTTACATTGATGCTTTTATCATTTGCATTGATGTCATGTACACCGGAGAACCCTCAGTCAACCTTTGATACACATGGGCCTATATCAGAAATTCAAAAAAATCTTTTCTTATTTACTTTTTGGATAGCTGTTATAGTTTTTATAGTTGTTGAAGGAGCTATTATATTTGTAACTTTCAAATATAGAAGAAAAAATGATGATCTCCCTGCGCAAATACATGGAAATCTAAGATTAGAAATTACATGGACTATCATTCCTGCAATAATAATAGTAATAATTGCTATACCAACTGTGTTTGGAATCTGGGAAACTCAAGTAATGCCAGATGAAGAAGATGCTATAACAATTAATGCGGTTGGACATCAATGGTGGTTCGAATTTAAGTATCCTTCAGAAGAGATTGTAACTGCTAATGAATTACATTTACCTCAAGATAAAAATGTGATTGTTAATATTGAATCACAAGATGTTTTACATTCTTTTTGGATCCCCAAACTTGCAGGGAAAGTTGATATGGTTCCAAATCATGAAAACAAATTATGGTTTAGAGCTGATAACCCAGGAGTATATTATGGGCAATGTGCAGAGTTTTGTGGAATTGTCCACGCAATGATGCGATTTAGAGTAGTAGTTCACACTGAAGAGGGTTACCAAAATTGGCTTGAAGGTATGAGAACTCCTCCTAAAACTATTAGTAATGGGTCAGATGAAGATGAAGGTAGAAAGCTTTTTGTTGGGAACTGTAGTATGTGTCATACTAATGATTCATATAAAAAAGCTGCTTATCATAAAGAAATAAACTCTCAATATAACAGATGGGAAGAGTGGAAAAAAGATAAAGAAAATTCAGCTATAGTATCAGCGCCTAATTTAACTCATTTTGGTAGCAGACTCACCGTAGCTTCAGGAATTAAAGAAAATAATTATGAAAATGTAGTTAAATGGATTGAAAATCCTGACAGCATAACAATTGGAACAAGAATGAAAAATCATGCGAGCATATATAATTCTGATAAAAAACTAACTGATCAAGAAATTCAACAAATTGCAAAATATTTATTAAGTTTAAAGCCCGACAATGACAGTATGGCTTCTTACAATCAAGAGTAAAAGAGGTAAATTTGAGTAGCATTTTAGGACCTAAACAATTCCAAATACCAAGAATTTTTCCTAGACCAATGAGTCATAGTGGAATATGGTATTGGTTAGGAACAGTAGATCATAAAAAAATTGGAACTATGTATGGAATCGTTTCTTTTTTTTGGTTCATAATGGGTGGTATTGAAGCTCTACTAATAAGGGTTCAATTATCTCAAGCTGAAAATGATATTATTAGTCCAGAATTATATAATCAATTATTTACTATGCACGGAACTACTATGGTATTCCTAGTAGTTATGCCTTTATCGGCAGCTTTTTTCAACTGGTTAATACCTTTACAAATTGGTGCAAGAGATGTAGCTTTTCCAAGATTAAATGCCTTGAGCCTATGGGTTTTTATTTTTGGCTCAATATTGATGAATATTAGCTGGTTTACTGGAGAAGCTCCTAATGGAGGCTGGTTTGGTTACCCACCAAACTCTACAATCCAATTTAATCCAGGAAATGGAATGACTTTCTGGGTTCTTGGATTAAACGTTTTAGGAGTAGCATCAATAGCTGCAGGTCTTAATTTTATTGTAACCATAATTAATATGAGAGCACCTGGTATGACTATGATGAGAATGCCAGTATTTACTTGGATGACATTTATAACTTCAATACTAATAGTATTAGCTTTACCCATACTTGGAGTAGCTGGAATTCAAATGACTGGAGATAGAGTATATGGAACAAACTTCTTCAACTCTGAAGCAGGTGGAGATCCTATATTTTGGCAACATATATTTTGGTTATTTGGACATCCTGAAGTTTATATATTAATATTGCCTGCAATGGGTATTGTTTCTGAGATTTTGCCAACTTTTGCCAGAAAACCTCTATTTGGATATACATTTATTGTTTTCTCTGGAGCAATAATTGGTTTTATGGGATGGTTTGTTTGGAGTCATCATATGTTTACTGTAGGCCTTGGACCTGCAGCAAATACAGCATTTACGTTATCAACAATGCTGATTGCCATTCCAACTGGGGTTAAGATTTTTAACTGGCTGGCAACATTATGGGGAGGCTCGATTAAATTTACAACCGCAATGTTGTTTTCTATAGGATTTATCGCAATGTTTACAATAGGTGGATTATCTGGTGTAACTCATGCTGTATCACCTTCAGATGCACAACAACAAGATACATATTATGTTGTTGCTCATTTTCATTATGTTCTTTTTGGTGGAGCTATTTTTGCAATTTTTGGAGGTTTATATTTCTGGTGGCCTAAATTTACTGGCTATATGCTAAATGAAAGACTAGGCATACTAAATTTCATAATTATGATGATTGGATTCAATCTTCAATTTGCCCCTATGCATTGGCTTGGTTTAGATGGAATGCCAAGAAGAATTTATACTTATGCAGAAAATATGGGATGGGAGCTATCTAATTTAGCAGCCACGGTCGGAGGTTTTCTTATTGCATTTTCTGTATTGATATTTATAATAAATGTCTTTATTTCTAGAAGAAATAAAAAACTAGCTTCTGGAGATCCGTGGGATGCTAGAACATTAGAATGGTCAATTTCTTCTCCGCCTCCTCATTATAATTTTGTGAATATACCGCAAGTTGAGCATATTGATGATTGGTGGTATAAAAAATATCCTGAACTATTAGAAGGAAGTCCAAAGCAAACTAAATCTGCTAAAGCTACAGTTGAAGATACTTCAAATGTAGATGAATCTAAAATTCATCTACCTGATTTATCTTATTATCCTCTTTTTGTCGGTATAGGTTTATCTATAGCTGCACTCGGAGTAATTTATTCATATGCTCTTGTAACAATAGGTCTCATTTTAGTTTTTTGGGGTTGTATTGGATGGAGTACGGAACCAGTAAACGAACCTCATGAAAAACATCATTAGAAAGTAGAAAAAAATGTCAAATCAAGGTGTAACAGTCCACCACGGAGAAGAAATAAATAATTCAACTGGTGTTAGTAATAAAAAACTTTTGATGTGGGCTTTTCTTGGCTCAGATGTTATGTTTTTTGGAACTTTTATAGGAACTTTTATGGCTTATAGGAATAAAAGTCTTAATGGGCCCTATCCTGAAGATACTCTAGACATTCCTATTACATCTGTTAGTACATTCGTTCTACTTATGAGCTCACTTGGAGTAGTTCTAGCTGTTCATTATTTGAAAGAATCAAAAATGGGATTAGCAAAATTTTGGCTAATCCTTGTAATTATTATGGGTATGATATTTATGGGCTTTCAAGTTTATGAATTTACTCATTTTGCTCATATAGGAATGACTCCTCAAGCAAACTTGTTTGGATCAACATTTTTCACCTTAACTAGTCTTCATGGAGCGCATGTATCTCTAGGAATTTTATGGCTTATATTCTTGTTGTATAACGAATATAAAGGAAATTTGACTAGTGAGAATGCTATAGATCTTGAGTTAGCAGGATTATATTGGCATTTTGTAGATATTGTATGGATAATTATTTTTGCGTTATTATACTTAATAACAGCTGGAGATGGTGTTCCTCCTGGAGGATTACCTTGGACAGCTGGACATTAGATAGGAGACAAATTTGTCAATTTTAAAAGATTTATTTCATTACGACGGTAATGGTTGGTGGAGAATACCTAAAACTGAAGAAGCAAAGGCAAATCCTAAGTTAGAACATCCTTTCGGTAAATTCTTAGGAATGTCAAAAGATTTCTTAATATTTATAACTTCTGGTAAAGGTCATGCCTCACCAGCTTATTATTGGGCTATAGCAATAATATTAGGATTAATAACAATTGTTGAAGTTTGGTGGTTTGATGTTGAAGGATTAAGATATCTATTAGTTCCTGCAATGTTATTTTTTTCATTAGTAAAATTTATATTAGTTGTAGCATTTTTTATGCATCTCAGATTTGATAACAAATTATACTCAAATATTTTTGTAACTTGTATGATTATAGGAGTATTTATTTTTTCTCTTTTCTTAGTGCTGTCGGCATTTCATGGCTTAGGAAATTAAAATACTAACTTTAAATTGAATAACAATATTAGATTTTTAGACTTTATAAAATCCTGGGAGTATGGATCTACTTTTTTTTATATACTTATTTTTGCAATTTTAATTTACTTAATTGGATCTATAAAATTATTTTTGATAAGTAATAATAGTAATAATAAACAAATATTTAAATTCTTTAGAGGACTTATAGGCTACTTATTTTTATTCTCTGCATTGGTTGGCCCAATATCGAGCTATGAGAGTACTTTTTGGGTACATATGATACAGCATATGATTTTAATTATGATTGTACCTCCTTTGATTTTATCGGGGCTTTTTTTTTCAGCAAACTTATGGTTTTTCCCCAGAATAATTCGTATCGGTTTAGCTGACTATTTACGTCCAAAAAGCTACTTCAGAAAAATATTAAATAAAATAACTTCTCCTAAGTTTAGTCTAATTTTTTATGTCATTTCTTTATGGACTTGGCATTTACCTATTTTTTTTAACTATGCTTTAGATTTTAATGCTATTCATAATTTTGAACATTTTATATTTTTTTTAAGCGGACTTTTATTTTGGTGGCCAGTATTAGGGGTAAGCATAGGAGCAAAAAAAATAAGCATTCCCATAAGAATAGTTTATTTGTTATTAGCAGTTACTCCAACTGCTGTAGTAGCGGCATTTATTACCCTAGCAGATTCTGTTCTTTATGGAGAAAATCTGCCTAGACTTTTTAACATAGAAGCTATTGAAGATCAAAAAATAGGAGGCTTGATAATGTGGATACCAGGAAATACCATTTTTATTGCTGCACTAACTACTTTATTTTTTAAATGGAGCTATGCACAAAGTAAAAACGAAAGAAAATTTAAAAATTAGTCAATTTTTTTAATAACATATTCATTAGTATCGTTCAGCATCTGGCTTATAGTGTCGTTAGTATAAGACTTTAAATAAATTACTGTAGCCCAAGCTTTTTTCAAACTTTCTTCCATTTCTGAGATAGTCATAGGTTGGTTACCATTTAAGATTAATATTCTAAAAACTGCTTCTATTAGAGATGTTCCGGGTAATACAAATTTCTTTAATAAATGATCTTCAGGCATTTCATCCATATTTTTATCAATTTTTGCTATTTCTTTAAATAAATCTGAATTCGAAAAACTCATCAATTCATTATTTCTAGAAGTATCTTGAAAAAATTTATCAATAACTAAAAAACTAAAAGATAAATTTGATTTGTTAAACTCATCTATATTTATTTGAAATTTCTCTTGTCCTATTTTATTTTCACTATTTTCTGTAGTCATTTTTAATCCTCTTAATTTAAAATTTCCGAAATATCTTCTTTCCGATTGAACATTTCAACATCTATTTCTTGACCCTTATTAAGTATATCAATATCTGAAGGACATATAGCTAAACCATTAGCTTCTTGCATGGAAGTCAAAACTCCAGAACTTTGATTATTTATAGGTTTAGCAATTAGTTTAGAATGTGAATCTCGAAAGACTGTTACTCTAGCGTATAATCTTCTTCCATCATGATTAATAATATCAGAATCAAGAAAGGCTTTAATAATTGGTTTATGTCTAATAGATTTTCCCATCATTTTATCAATTGCATATCTTCCAAATTTTTCGAGTGCTATCATAGCACTGACTGGATTTCCAGGTAAACCTAATAATGGTATTTTTTTATTATTTAGCGAAATAATTCCAAATGCTAAAGGTTTAGCAGGTCTCATATTAACTGACCAAAAGTTAATATCACCGTTTTTATTTAGAACATCTTTTACAACATCATAATCACCTTTAGAAACTCCTGCAGAAGTTATAATAAGATCTACGTCAATAAAATTAAGTAGTTTTTTTTCTAAATCTTCAATATTATCTTGAGCATGAGTTTGCAACTTAGGAACAGCACCGTAAGAATCAATCAGAGATGTTATCGTATATGAATTAGAGTTAAAAATCTTTCCTGGTTCGTTTTTTTGACCAGGTTCAATTAATTCATTTCCTGTAGAAAGTATTCCAACAATAGGCTTTCGTATAGTCGGAACAGTATTTAATCCAATAGATGCTAATAATCCAATGGAAGCTGAAGTTATAATAGTACCTTTATTTAAAATAACAGATCCATTTTTTATATCTTCACTTTTTTTTCTTATATTTTCATAGTGATCAACATTAATTTTTATTCCTATTTCTTCTAAATTATTTCTTTCTAATTCATTAGTATCCTCAAAAGGTACTACAGCATCAGCATTCTGAGGAATAGGAGCGCCAGTCATTATTCTAGATGTTTCTCCATTATTTAAAGACTTTCGAGGTATTTGGCCAGCTGCTATTTCTTCAACAACTTTTAGGTAAACCATATCTTCTTCTGAAGCTCTTAATAAATCTTTTTTTATAACTGCATACCCATCCATAGCAGAATTATTCCATGGTGGAACATCAATTTGTGAAAGGATATCTTGAGAAATCACATTTCCTAAAGATTTAAGAATCGGAGTTTTTTCAGTTTCTAATTTTGAAAATTTTGATAATATTTTTCTTCTTGCTTCTTCAACAGAAAGCATATCAGCATGATAATGAGATTTTTTTATTTTTTTACCATAAGCTTTATTATTCTCTAATAAATGCACCTAATTGTTTTTTTAATTTTGAAAGTATATTTTTTTCTATCTTATCTAAATTTTTTGAAGATAATGTACTCTCATATGATTGATAATTAATTCTAATAGAAAGGCTTCTTTTATTATCAGGAATTTTATCTCCTTCATATGTATCAATAATTACACATTCAATCACATATTTTTCAGCAATTATAATTTTTTTAAGATCTTCATACTTTATGTCTCTATCTACTATTAGAGAAAGATCCCTATAAGCTTGCGGGAAAGAAGAAAAATCTTTATAAATTATAGGCATTTGAGATTCTACTAATTTTTCTAAATCTAATTCAAATATGACAGCTTTATTAGTATTAAAATTGAAGTTGTTAATAATCTCATCGGATATTTCACCAAGATATCCTAAAGAAGTATTTATTTTTTTATTAAAAAGTTTAGATGATTTATTTTTTTGAAATAAATTATCTTCATATTTTAAAACATCAAAATCAATATTTAATTTTTTCATTATCAGTTCTATAATGCCTTTTGCATCAAAATAATTTATCTCTTCTTCTTGTTGATTCCAATCTAGTTCATTTTTACTCCCTGTAAGAATTCCTGCTATCATTGTTTTTTCAATTATATTAGATTCAATTGTGTAAAAAATATTTCCAATTTCGAATAGTTTTATTGGCTTTTTCCAATTATTTGTATTTCTTGAAGCATTAAATATCAATGATGGTATCAAGCTTTTCCTTAATAAAGAATACTCGTTAGAAATAGGGTTTTCTAAGCTTATAGCTTCTCCTAAGTTTACATCTAAAGGAGTAATTTTAATTAACTTTTCTGAAATTGCGGAATATGATATTGTCTCATTTAATCCAGCAGAAACTAAAAGATCTTGTAAGAAAATCTTAGTTTCAAATAATTTATTAGATTGCCATTCAGGAATCTCTCCAGACAAATAAGATAGGGGGATTTCATCATACCCAATAATTCTAGCAACTTCTTCGTGTAAATCTTCTGAAATTTCTATATCTGATCGCCAAAAAGGAACTTCAACTGACCAGATTTCTTTATTGGAGTCAAAATCATACTTAAAATCTAAATAACTTAATGTTTTAGAAATTTTTTCATTATCAATGCTTAAGCCTAAATGGAGTTTTAGTTTTTCTTTATTTAAAATAATTTTTTCATGAGAAGATATTTTATCTATACATATATCTTCCATCCCATCTCTAATTTTTCCTCCTGCTAAATCAATAATTAAATCTACAGCCCTAGAAAGTGCATATTCTGTTATATCTGGTTTTAAATTTCTCTCAAATCGCATTGATGCTTCAGTAAATAATCCGAGTTTTCTTGAGGTACTTCTAATATTTTTAGGGTTAAAATTTGCAGCTTCTAGAAAAATAGAGCTTGTATCTGGTTTTATTTCAGAATTTATTCCTCCCATTATTCCAGCTAAACCTATTGGAGAATCTTTATCGGCAATAACAATCGTATCTTGCGGTAAAGATCTTAATTCTCCATCAAGTGTCTCTATTTTTTCATTTGTAAACGATTTTCTAACAAAAATTTTTTCTTCTTTTATTTGAGATAAATCAAAAGCATGTAGTGGTTGTCCAATTTCAAACATTACATAATTAGTGATATCTACAATATTGTTAATAGGTCTCTCTCCAATTAATTTCAGTTTATCCTTTAACCATTTTGGAGATTCTTCAATTTTTATAGAATCAATAATCACTCCTGAATATCTGGGGCATATATCGGAATCTAAAATTTGAACATTATTTTTATTACTTAGCTTTAAGGAATTTTTATATTCAAATTTTATATTTTCTGAAAATTTTGCAGAAATATCTCTTGCTAAACCTATGATAGACAGACAATCAACTCTATTTGGAGTAACATCTATATTTAAAATTGTGTCTGAATAATATTTTTTTATAGGATCTCCTAATTTAAATTGATTATTTAATACCATTATTCCCTTATGATCATCACTTAGACCTAATTCTTTTTCTGAGCAAATCATACCTTCAGAAACTTCTCCTCTTATTTTAGATTTTTTGATTTCAAAAAAAGTATCATTATCTGAATCAGGTAATTTTGTTCCTATAGTAGCTAAAAATATTTTTTGTCCAATCCTAATATTTGGCGCACCACATACTACACTGTAATAGTTTGAACCATCATATAATTTAGTAATTTGTAACTTATCAGCATTAGGATGTTTATTTATTTCTAAAATCTCACAAACTATAACACCTGAAATATTCCCTATTTGGTCAATAGACTCTACTTCATTTCCAATCATTGTAAGATTCTCTGCAATCTCATCAAAAGATTTCTCAAATTTTATATATTCATTTAGCCAACTTAAGGGTAATTTCATATTTACTTTACAAATTGACTTAAAAATCTAAGATCATTTAAATGAAAATTTCTTATATCTTTTATTTTATTTTTTAACATAGAAACTCTTTCTGGACCTATTCCAAATGCAAATCCACTATATTTAGTGGGATCATAACCCACTCCAGTCAAAACTTTAGGATGTACCATACCTGCTCCAAGAATTTCTATCCATTTTCCATCCCATAAAATAGACATATCTACACCAGGTTCTACAAAAGGGAAAAAATCACATCTAAATCTTACTTTTTGGTCTTAACCAAATATTTTTCTAGCCATTTCAAATAAAGTCCCTTTTAATTCAGAAAATGAAATTTTTTTATCAATAGCTAATCCTTCAATTTGATGAAATTCCCATTCATGGGTAGCATCTGTCGCTTCATATCTATAGCATTTTCCTGGTACTACAACTCTAATTGGTGGTTTTTTTTGTTCCATAATTCTAGCTTGCATAGGTGAAGTATGAGTTCTAAGTAGATATTTATTATCTTGATTTATGGAGTTGAGCCATATAGTATCCCATTGATCTCTAGCTGGATGATCAGATGGTATATTTAGTAAATCAAAATTATATTTTTCAGTTTCAATTTCATTACCTTCAAGAATTTCAAACCCCATAGATGCAAAAGCGTTACAAATTTCACGAATAATCAATGTAGTAGGATGATAATTCCCTAACTCAATTTTTCTTCCCGGAAGAGATATATCATAATTTTCTTCTATTGAAGAAAAATTAGAATCTAGAGAATCTTTACGATTTGAAAAAAGTTCATTCAAATCAACTTTGAGCTGATTAATTTTAGGACCTATTATTTTTTTATCTTCATTGGGAATTGTAGCTAAAATTTTCATCAAAGAAGATAATTGTCCATTTCTCCCAAGATAATCAATTCTCCAGTTTTCTAAAGAATCTATATCTTTAGCTAAAGATTTAAGATCATCTTTAGCAGACTTTTTTAAGTCTTTAATATTATTTAGTATTGATTCTGTATTTTTCAAATTTAAAAAAGTTGTTTCTATTTCTAATAGTATAAATTATATTTGAAATATGTTGAAACCTTTTATAAAAAGTTACTATTTTGCACAATTTGATCCTTTTATACTGAATTTATTCTATATAAATTTGAAATAAAGATAGTATTTTTATTCTGAATAGTATATAAATGTAATATCCAAATAAAACAAAGGTTTATAAACCGGAGGTCACATGGAAGCGTATTGCATGAAATGCAAGGGGAAGCAGACAATGAACAGTCCCCAAGAAATAACTATGAAAAATGGTAGGCCAGCTACTCAAGGCGTATGCCCAGTTTGTGGAACAAAAATGTTCAAGATTGGTAAAGCCTCATAGTTTAAATTTATATATTTTATATAAAAACTAAATTGCAAAAAAAACTTTTGTTTTTTTTGCAATTTTGTTTAAAGGAGCTCTTATGGAAAGTAATATTTTTGGAAAAACAAATAATAAAGTGAGTAAACTCGGACTCGGATTAGCTCAAGTTGGATTCCAGCTTGGATATGATGGCTATAAAGAGGCTGATGAAATATTAAATTATAGTTTAGATAATGGAATAAATTTTCTAGATACAGCAGCGATGTATCATGATAGTGAATCTATAGTTGGAAAATCAGTTGGTCATAGAAGAGATGAATATTTTTTAGCAACTAAAGCAGGCACTGGTAGAACTAATTCTGAAGATTCAGAATGGACTTATGATAAGGTAAAAAATTCCGTAGAAAAAAGCCTAAAAAACTTACAAACAGACAGAATAGATTTAGTTCAATTACATTCTTGTGAAACACATATTTTAGAGCAAGGAGATGTAATAAGAGCTCTTCAGGACTGCAAAATTGAGGGTAAAACTAAATTTATAGGATATTCGGGTGATAATGAAGCCGCTGACTGGGCAGTAAAATCTAATCTATTTGATACCCTTCAAACTAGTTATAGTATAGCTGATCAAAGAGCTAGAACAAAAAATATACTTAAAGAAGCTACTAATAGAAATCTAGGAATAATAGCTAAAAGACCTATTGGTAATGCCTCTTTATTAGGAGTAAAGCATAGTAGTAATAATGAAAAAGATGAAAATTACAAAGCCAGCGCTTATGATGAATACTTTAATAGAATGGTACAAATCACAAAAGAATTAGATATTAATTTAAATGAAATAGACCCTATAGAATTATCAATGTCATTTTCTTTAATACCAAAGGAAATTCATGTATTAATAATAGGGTCAAAAAATAAATCTCATGTAAAAGCTAACCTAGAATTTATGCAAGAAAAAAAAGATAATATGGAAATTCTAATAAATCAGTATCAAAATATGTTTGAAAAATTAGATGATAATTGGAGACAATTAACTTAATACATTACAAACAATACTTTAAATATTATGGATAAAAAAAAGAGAATTCTAACAGGCATAAGACCAACCGGATCTTTACATTTAGGTCATTACGTAGGTGCACTACATAACTGGATTGCATTACAAGAAGAATATCAATGTAATTTTCTTATTGCTGACTATCAAGCTTTAAGTGACCATTTTCAGGATACAGAGTTGATAAAAAAATCAGTAATAGACGTAACTTTAGACTGGTTGTCAGTTGGGCTAGACCCTAATAAGTCAAATTTTGTTATTCAAAGCTACGTGCCTGAGCACGCTGAATTAAGTATGCTTTTATCTTTTGTAACACCTTTAGGAATGCTAGAAAGAAACCCAACTTTGAAAGGGGAATTAGATTCCTTGCCAATTGAAAGAAGAAGTGCTGGTTTCTTTAGTTATCCAATCAGTCAAGTTGCTGATATTTTATTGCCCAGAGCACATTTAGTTCCAGTTGGAGAAGATCAGGCGCCTCACTTAGAAATGTCCAGAGAAATAGCAAGAAAATTTAATAGAATGTATGGAGAAATATTGCCTGAACCTGAAACTCTTATAGGAAAAGTAGGTAGGCTTTCAGGTACAGATGGGAAAGGTAAAATGAGTAAGAGTCAAGGAAATGTTATATTACTTTCAGATTCTGAAAAATCTGTAGAAAAAAAAGTTAGAAGTATGTATACAGACCCTAATAGAATTCGAGCAGATATTCCTGGAAAAATTGAAGGAAATCCAGTTTTTCAATATTTAGATGCTTTTACAAATAATGATTCAAATGTAAAAGATTTTAAAGAAAGATATACTACAGGAAATATTGGAGATGTTGAAATTAAAAATTATCTTTCTAAAACATTAAATGATTTCTTAGAGCCTATCAGAGAAAAAAGATCTTATTATGAACAAAATATATCAATTGTAGAAGAAGCATTAGATAAAGGTATTAATAATGCAAGAATAATGGCAAATGAAACTATGACTTTAGTTCGTGATAAAATGAAAATCTCTTCTTATAAGAAAGTTTGGTAGTTTTGATAGATTCAGTTGAGTTTGAAAATTTTAAAAAAAATTCAGAAACATTTAACCTAATACCAGTATTTAAAGAAATTCGAGCTGATTTAGAAACACCTTTATCTATTTATATAAAACTAACTAAAAATAACTATTCATTTCTTTTGGAATCTGTAACTGGAGGAGAAAATTTAGCTAGATATTCAATAATTGGTACTGATCCTAGAAAAGTTATTAAGACAGGAAAAGGGCAAGATTATGGAGAAAAAGATCCCCTAAAGATTATAAAAGAAGAAATGGATTCTTACACTGTTCCAGAAAATAAAGAATTTCCTGTATTTACAGGTGGAGCAGTAGGTTATTTAGCTTATGAAACTATTTCATATTTTGAAAAAACTGTTTTAAAAAATGATATTTCTTCCTTAGATGTCCCTGAGTCAATCTTTATGATGACTGACTCTATAGTTGTATTTGATCATGTTAAGCAAACTATGTTTATTGTAAATTATGCAAAAATAGAAATTGAAAAAGATATTGAAGAAATATATAAAAATTCTTTAGAAAAAATAAACAAAATATATACTCAAATTAAAAAACCAATACCTGAAAGTTTCAATAATATTTCAAATATAAATATTAAACCTCAAAAAAATAATGATGAATTAATCACTCAGTACAAAAAAAATATGTCAAAAAGTGAATATAAATCTGCTATTGAAAAATGTATAGATAATATTTATTCAGGAGAAGTGATTCAAGTTGTTTTTTCTCAAAGATTATCAAAAAAAACCGAAGCTTCTGCAATTGATATTTATAGATGCTTAAGAACTATAAACCCTTCTCCCTACATGTTTTTATTAAACTTTAAAGATTTTCAAATTTTAGGAGCTTCTCCAGAGTTATTAGTAGAATCTACTGATAAACAAATTACTGTACATCCTATAGCAGGAACAAGACCAAGAGGCTCAAATTCAGTAGAAGATGAAAAAATTGCAAAAGAACTCTTAAATGATGAAACAGAACTTGCTGAACACTTAATGCTACTTGATTTAGGAAGAAATGATGTTGGAAGAGTTTCAAACCCAGGAAGTGTTTCAGTAACTCAAAAAATGGAAATTGAAAAATACTCACACATAATGCATATAGTTTCTAATGTAACTGGAACTTTAAATGATAAATTTGATGAATACGATGCATTAAGAGCTGCTTTCCCTGCGGGTACCGTATCAGGTGCTCCCAAAGTTAGAGCTATGCAACTTATATCTGACTTAGAGCCTGAAAGAAGAGGTCCTTATTCTGGAGGAGTTGGTTATTTTTCTTATGATGGAAATATGGATACTTGTATCGCCATCAGAACCCTTGTAATGAAAGATAAAACAGTTTATATACAAGCAGGTGGTGGTATTGTTGCTGACTCAGTAGTTGATAGTGAATATGAAGAAACATTAAATAAAATGATGGCACTTATTAGGTCTGTTGAAGATGCAGAAAGAAATTTATAATGATTGTACTTTTAGATAATTATGATTCTTTTACATATAACTTATATCAATATATTTCTGAATTAAATCAAGAAGTTTTAGTTTTAAGAAACGATGAAACAACAACTCAAAAAATAGAAGATGTAAATCCAAGCCATTTAGTAATATCTCCTGGGCCATCTAATCCAGATAATGCAGGTATATCTAAAGAAGTAATAGAATATTTTTCAAAAAAAATTCCTGTATTAGGAGTTTGTTTAGGGCATCAATGTATTGCAAATACTTACGGTGCAAAAATTATTCAATCTAAGGAAATAATGCATGGTAAAATTTCATACATAGAGCATGACGAAAAAGGAATTTTTAAAAATATACCAAACCCATTTAAGGCCGTTAGATATCATTCTTTAATAATTAAAGAAGATTCTTTATCAGAAGATTTTGAAATTTCTGCAAGAAGTGAAAATGGAATAATTCAGGGAATTAGACATAAAAGTCTTCCTCTGGAAGGAGTTCAATTTCATCCTGAGTCTATTGAAACCGAAAATGGCAAAGATCTTTTAAATAATTTTATAACCTCCTGATCATATGAATATTATAAATTTATTAAAAAAAATATCATCTGGTCAAAATCTTGCCTTTGAGGAGTCAGCTTTTTGCATGAATCAAATTATGTCAGGGAAAATGCTTCCTTCTCAGTTCGGTGCACTAATGGCAGCATTGGCATATAAAGGAGAAAGTTCTGAAGAAATAGCAGGAATGGCTTCTGAAATGAGAGAGTTCTCATTAAAAATAACCCCAACAAAAAATGCTATTGATGTTTGCGGAACAGGTGGTAGCGGACTGAAATGGCTTAACATATCAACTGCATCGTCATTATTAATAGCTTCTTTGGGAATTCCTGTTGCAAAACATGGAAATAGAGCAATGTCTGGGAATTCAGGATCTGCAGACGTTTTAGAAGAATTAGGAGTAAATATAACAATAAATCCAAAAAAAGTTGAAGAATGTATTAATGAAATTGATATATCTTTTATGTTTGCTCAATCTTTTCATCCTGCAATGAAATACGCAGCTCCATTAAGAAAAGAAATAGGAATAAGAAATATTTTTAATTTCTTGGGTCCTCTTACTAATCCAGCCTCAGTAAAAAAGCAAATAATTGGTACTACAAATAAAGATTTTGCAAAAAAAATAGCTGAAGCTGCAAAGATACTAAAATCTGAAAGAATAATTACACTAAGCGGAATTTCTGGGGCAGATGAAATTGAAATAGATAACAAAACTATTTTTTATGATTCAAAAAATAATTTCATAGAAGAAAATATAGATTTTGAAATAAAAAAATATGATTCAAAATATTTAATTGTACAATCACCAAAAGATTCCGCAAAAAAAATATTAAATACATTTAAAGCAACAAGTCAAAGTAATGATATTGAAAAAAAATCTATAGAACACTCTATAGCAATAAATGCTGCTATGGCATTGTACTTATGCGAGTATAATATTAAATTTTCAGAATGTTATGATATAGCTAAAGAGAATATATACAATGGAAAAGCTTTAAAAAAACTTAACCAGTTAATAGAATTTACGAATAGAAAATAATGACAATTTTAAAAGAAATTACCAAAAAAAAAATTGATAGGATAATTAATAAGAAAAGACAAACTCCTTTAAAAAAATTAATTAATTCCAAACCTAACTTTACTCAGATTTTTAATTTTGAAACTATTTTAAAAAGAAAAAATTTACTTATTACTGAAATGAAAAGGCAATCTCCTTCGGGAGGAAATTTAGATAGAAGTCTCAATCCATACGATCAGGCTAAAATTTATATTGAATCAGGCGCAGATGCTATTTCCGTTCTTACAGAAGAAGATTTTTTTAAAGGAAGTAATAAAGATTTAGAAGAAGTATTAAAAATTTCTAAGAAAGAAAAAATACCAGTCTTGCAAAAAGATTTTGTAATTGATGAATATCAGATATACGAATCAAAAATTATTGGCGCAGATTGTATTTTATTAATTATTAAAATATTAGAAAAACAACAATTTATTGACTATTTCAATATTGCAAATTCTCTAGGATTAAGTGTTTTAGTAGAAATACATGATGAAAAAGAACTAGAAAAAGCTTTATTAGTAGATTTGAAAATATTGGGAATTAATAATAGAAATTTGGAAACACTGGAGACTAATTTAGATACTTTTGAAAAAATTTCTCAAAAAGTTCCAAAAGGGATTTTCAAAATTGCTGAAAGTGGTATTAAAAATTCTAATGATGCATTTAGAATGATCAATAAAGGAGCTAATGGATTACTAGTTGGAGAATCGATTATGAGGTCAGATAATAGGCAAAAATTAATTCAAGACATATCTTTAAAAAATGAAAAATAATCCAAAAATTAAAATTTGTGGAGTTAAAGATACAAAAATTTCTAAATTATTGTTTGATCTAAATATTGATTTTATAGGTTTAAATTTTATTGAAAAATCTTCAAGATTTATAAGTTATGAACAAGGTAAAAAAATTACTGATGAGATAAGTTTATATAGAAAAAAAATAAGTACAAAATTAAATACAGTAGGTTTATTCGAAAATCATGAAGTTGAATATGTAAACTCTATTATAAAAAAACTTAATCTAGATTATGTTCAATTATGTGGCTCTGAAGATTATAATTATTCTAAAAAAATTAATGCTCCCATAATTAAGATGATTCATATTAAAAATGATGAAAAAAAAGAATTTATAGAATCTCAAATTAAATCAACCAAACAATATGCTGATTATATTATTTTAGATACTTTCTCTAGCTCGTCTAAAGGAGGAACAGGCAAGATGTTTAATTGGGAGAAATTTCACGATTTATTTAATAAAGAAATTTTTATTGCAGGAGGATTAAATCCTGATAATATTAGTAAATTCAATAAAATATATAATCCTTGGGGAGTAGATGTTGCATCTGGAGTAGAAATAAATAAAACAAAAGATGTTTCTAAAATTAAAGCATTTATAGAAAACTTAAACTCTAAATAGTTATTTAAATTCTAAAATTTTTAGGCCATCTTACTTTTTGAATTTTTGCAAGATGAAAATTACAATTTTCAATCAAAGCATCAGAAAATATACATCTATATAGCCAAGCATTCTCAAAATTTACATTGATACACTTAGATCGTGATAAATTAGCTCTATATAAAGCTGATTTAATAAATTTAGATCCAGTAAAATCAACATTAATTGCAGATATTTCTGATAAATCTGCTTCAAAAAAGTTGCAGTTAATAAAACTTGAATTATTTAGCAAAGCTTTAGAAAACCTCCAGCCAGTAAAATCTTCATTAACAAAAATTAAATTACTTAAATCAAATCTTTTATCAGGGTTTTCTATTATCCATTGGTTAAGGTTTTCTTTGGTCAGATCAATCATTTTTTTATTTTTATCCATATTTGATGAATTTATTAACAATTTTGTAACACATAATAGTTATTATAAGATAACTAATTATTAAAAAAAACAAGGAGTTTCTAAATGGCTAACGAATCAAAAGAAGCGCTCAAGTTAATGCAAGACAATGGTTGCGATATTCTTGATATAAAATTTGTTGATTTACCAGGTATTTGGCAGCATGTATCTGTTCCTATAAGTGAAGTAAATGATGGATTGTTTTTAAATGGAACAGGCTTTGATGGATCAAGCATAAGAGGTTTTCAATCGATTGATGAATCTGACATGTTACTTATTCCAGATAAATCTACACTTAAAATTGATCCTTTTAGTGATGGTCAAGTTACTGTAACTGTAGATATAAAAGATCCCGTTTCTGGAGAACTTTATAATAAAGATCCAAGAAATATTGCAAAAAAAGCTCAAGAATATTTAAAAAGTACAGGTATAGGGGATAGTTCATTTTGGGGTCCAGAAGTAGAATTTTTTGTATTTGATTCTGCAAAATTTGATTATGGGCCAAATTTTAGTATTCACGAAGTAGACTCCGACGAAGGAATATGGAACTCCGGATCAGACTATATGTTAGATGGAAAAACTTTAAATAAAGCTCATAGGCCTAGAGAAAAAGGAGGATACTTTCCAGTTTCTCCTGTAGATACTCAGCAAGATATGAGAAATGAAATGATTCGAATTATGCAAGATTCATTTGGAATAAAAGTTGAAAAACATCATCATGAAGTTGCTACAGCTGGGCAAGGAGAAATAGATATAGTCTATAACACTCTTTTAGAGACAGCAGATAGCGTAATGGAATATAAATATGTAGTTAAAAATGTTGCTAAAAGACATGGTAAAGTAGCTACTTTTATGCCGAAACCTATTTATGGAGATAATGGAACAGGAATGCATACACATCAATCAATTTGGAAAGATGGAAAGCCTTTATTTGCAGGTGATGGTTATGGAGGGTTTTCTAAATTAGGATTAAACTATACAGGAGGGCTAATTAAGCATGGGAAAGCATTAATGGCACTTGCTGCTCCAACTACAAATTCTTATAAAAGATTAACCCCTGGTTTTGAAGCACCTACAATTTTGGCATTATCTGCTAGAAATAGATCTGCTGCTTGTAGAATACCTATGTATTTCCAAAATCCAGCAGCTAAAAGAATAGAATTCAGATCTGCTGATCCTACATGTAATCCATATTTAACTTTTTCAGCTATGCTTCTAGCTGGGTTAGATGGTATAGAAAATGGATATGACCCAGGAGAACCTTTGGAACATGATTTATTCGAATTACCCCTTGCAGAACAAGCTAAGCTTCCTCAAGTTCCAGCAAGTTTAGACGAAGCATTAAATGCGCTAGAAGAAGATCATGACTTTTTGCTCAAAGGTGGAGTTTTTACAGAGGAAGTTATAAGATCTTGGATAGATTTCAAAAGAGAAAATGATGTTGATCCTATAAGACTAAGACCTCATCCATATGAATTCTTTCTTAGTTTTGACGCTTAAGATAAAATATTTTTTTGTTTAGATGGTTTTAGAAAAGTCTTCTAAGATCATCTAAACAGGAAATTTTAATACAATCTCTAAAATCATCATAATAGCCATATCTATCAATTAAAATAGGTTTAATTCTAGCTTTGACTGCTCCTAATATATCTGATTCAATTTGATCACCTACTATTATGACATTCTCAGGTAGTATATTTGCTTTATCAAGACAAAAATTAAAAATTTTAGAATCTGGCTTTTCTGAATCAGCATCTTTAGAAGTTACAATAAATTCTAAGTGGTTATTTAATTTAAGAGTATGAATTAATTGATCCCCTTTTGATTCCATATTAGTTATACCCGCCGCCAAAATATTTTTTCCTTTAAGATATTCCAGATTTCTATAAACATCATTAAATATTTGTAATTTATATTTTTCATTGGTAATTTCTGACCAAATTTTCAAAATTTCAGATTTTTTTTTATAAATATTATATTTTTCTAAAATTTTTGATTCATACTTAACAAAAAATAATTCTTTTTCATCATTACTCATCATTCTCAGAGGTTTGATTTTTTTTTGATAAGCCATAAATTCATCTGCTTCTTTATAACCTAATGAAATTTGAGCTTTATTTAAATAAATTTTATGTTTTTCTAAAATTTTTTTTTGTATCGATTCTCTTGTGGGGTGAAATCCTGCTAAGGTTCCATAAATATCAAAGAATATATATTTAATTTTATCCATAAATTCCTTTTTTATTTCAGATATTTAAAAATTATATAATCATTGTTATTATAAATTTCTTTGACGTTTGATCTAAGTATTAATTTTAATCTTTTATCAAATTCAGGATAATTTAATTTTTCTACAGGTCCAAAAATTATCAATTCGACTTTGTAATAATCAAGGAAATCCTTAATAAATTGTTCTGAAGTAGTCGTATAAAATTCTTCAATTTGCTTGTTTCTTAAAGATATAGAATTAGAATCTAAAGATCTTTGCTGTTTCTCATGCCAATCCCATCCTAAAACTGAAGGTAATCCTGTATTAATAGATATTACAGATGACCAAGTATATAATTCTCCTGAATTTTCAACAATTATAGGATTCCCATTTATATTACTGTTTATCCAATTAATAGCTTCATAACTACTTGATAAATCAATTGGATTACCTTTATACAAGTAGATACTAGATAACATATATTGATTACCATTAACGCCTAAATAATCATTAGAGAATCTATCAGACAATCTAGGTTTTATTGAATAAATAGGATATGACATACCTAAAATAAATAATATAAAAATTAAAGATAAAAATACTGATTTAGTTTTTTTTGAATTAATATCTTGAAATATCAAGGGTATCAATAAAGAAGCTCCTAAATTTAATATTATCCAAGATTGAAAATTAAACTTAAAAACTGTATTCATCCTATTTATATCATCATTAACAACAAAAATATCAGTTAAAATCGGAATTCCAAAACCTATAATTATAAGTAAAGAAATCCATAAAAATAATCTTGAATCTGACTCAAATAATCTCAACTTTAAAATTGCAATTATAAGTATGGAAAGTAATAATAATAATAATAAATATATAGATGTTACTTTAAATAATATTGAGAATAACAGAAATAAAAATATAACAGAAATAAAAATCAATAATTTTTTATAAGAAAAATTTAACTTAAAAAATTCTATTTTTAAATACAAGTTATATATATAACTAATT
>JAACCT010000018.1 GCA_009937255.1 Dehalococcoidales bacterium | reverse complement strand
TGTCTGTAACAAGAAGAATGTTCGACATATTTATAGCAGCTCTAAGAACGCCATTAGAACTTAATTCACTTCTTATTTTTGTAATATCATAATTCATAATTTATATTTAGATTTTTATTTATTCCAACTATTATAATCTGCCTTGTCATCAGTAAGTATCTCATTTTATGTATTATGAAGTAATAAAAATGATTTATCAATTAGTTTCGAGTCGATACTGGTACCCCGTATAGGACTCGAACCTATGACCTTATCCTTAAAAGGGATCTGCTCTACCAACTGAGCTAACGGGGCTAGATATTTTATAGCACTAATCAATTTTAACATTTTTACAATTATTGCCAACCTTATGATTGTATATTTTTTAATATTAAATAGCATTATTGTAATCATGGAAAATAAAATAACTTTAAGTCCTTCTAATTTAACTTTTTTATGGCACTCATGCAAAAGGTGTTTTTACAATCATCATGTTCATAAAAATAGAAGACCAATGATTATGCCTTTAGTAGGTAAAATGGCTACATTATCTGAAGAATGGTTTTTAGATAAAGAAACTCAAGATATAGATACCTCCTTACCTTTAGGAAAAATAATTTCAACTCAAAAATCATTGAAAACGCCCATTGAAACAAATGAAGAATTATTTCGAAGTTATTCTATTTCAGGTAAAACAGACCTTTTGATTGAATTTTCAGATGGAACTTTTGGTATTTTTGATTGTAAAAATTCTGCGGGTGATTCTGATAAAAGCTGGATGTACTACACTCAACTAGCAGCATATAAGTATTGTTTTGAAAAAATGGGTCTTGGAGAAGTTTCTCAATTAGGATTAATTTACCAAATCATAGATGGTTTTTATAAGGATGAAAAAGGAGCAAATCACTTTACTACAGAACAAAAATTCGTTGAGGTTGACCCTAATATGGATCAATTTATAAAATTACTTTCAAATGTTATTCAGTGCTTAGAATCTGAAATAGCACCCAACTCAAGTCCTAAATGTAGTTATTGCAAATTTGCTGAAAAATATAATGAAACTCTTAGTTAATGTTTTCTAATTTTCTTATAGATTTTTTAAAAATAAATATATATAAAAATAAAACTAAACATATAACAGGACCTATACCAACTCCAAGTCTAATGCTAAATATTTCTCCTATCCCACCAACCCATAATCCACCTAATACTCCTAGACTTATATGAATAGCTAGGATACCCATTACTCTTCCTCTAATGTTTTCAGGTACTTTACTTTGGATTACTGCATACGTAGATAACATATAAAAACCATTTCCAAAATGCCCAATTATTGCAAGTGGAAATATTAATAATATATTTGTGAAAGGAATATATTTAGGAATTAATTCTGTACCAACTAATGAAACTAAAATCATCATCATAGAAAAAAAAGTTGCAGATGAAATAATTATTTTACCTAAATGTTTATTAATATTAATTTTCCCTGCAGTTAATAATCCTGTTAAAGCTCCTAACCCAGCACAAGAAAACATAAAACCGACTTCTTTTTCAGTACCGTCGAATATATCTATAAAAGCTGGTAAAGCTTGAATATATCCAAATATAAAAAAGTTAGTAAAGTAAGTCATTAGTATCAAATAATAAAAAAGTTCATTTTTTAAAATAAATGACATTCCTTCAGTAAAAAATTTCATATTACTAGAACTCTCACTCGAACCTTTAACATTTGGTAAAAAGAAAGTAGATATTGACATTATTAGATAGCCAAATGCTGATAAAAAAATTCCAATTGAAGTCCCATATACAGATATTAATAATCCTCCTATGGTTGGTACAATTACACTAGAACCAGCCATTGTTGCTCCATTTAATGAAATTGACGACCTTAAGTACTTCTGTGAAACAATTTTAGGAAAATAAGAGTTTCGAGCAGGGAAATCTATTCCTAATAAAATTCCTAATATAATTGAACAAACATATACATGGTAAGTTTCAACTTTATTAGTGATATCTAAATACCCAAGATAAATAAGAACAATAAATATTAGAAATGCTAAAAAAAACAATATTTTTTTTACATTATATTTATCTGCTATTATTCCACCTAAAAAATTGAAAAGCATAATTGGTATAGCACTGGCAGCAGCAACAATACCTAAACTTAAAGCAGAGCCTGTGAGTCTATATATAAGTAAAGAGATTGCTACAATTATTAGCCTATGCCCAAACATTGCAAATAAAGAACCAAACCAATAGGTTCTAAAGTCTTTTAAAACTAAAGCAGAAAATGGATTCATTTATACTTTTTTTTAGGCTTTATAACCTCTTTTAGATACCATAGAAGTTTTAATATCTATAAGTACTGTTTTCCCTGTGGCATTTAGTCCTTTTGCAGTTTCAAGGGCAGGAGCTAGTTCTGAAATTTTAGTTACTTGAATTCCATGCGCTCCAAATGATCTTGCAAAATCTGCATAATTTCCTGTCATAACACCTACTCCAGATTTATCTCTAGCTATAGGAAAATCTGATGCAGATCCAACTGGATATGTGGCCATTCCACCGTTGTTTAATATAACAGTTGTAATTCCAATTTTTTGTCTAGTTGCTGTTTCAAAATCCATTCCAGACATTCCAAATGCTCCATCACCCATTACATTAATACAAAATTTATCAGGATGAGCCATTTTTGCACCAATAATTAGTGGTAAACCAAAACCTAAGTGAGTAGTTTTTCCCCATCCAATATAACTACGTGGAGTAGTTGCTTGAATAAATGCTACTAATTGTTCTCGAGGAGCTCCGGCATCATGTGTAATAATACTATTTTCTAAATCAAGAGTATTATTAATTTCATTTACTACCCTATATGGACTCATTGGCTCTTCATCACTATTTAAGAAAGGAGCAAATTCTTCATCCCATTCTTTTTTATATTTAGCTATTTCATTTCTAATGTTTGGATCATCCATTCGAGATGTTCCATATAATTCTTTTAGATCTTCAATAAGTAAATTTATTGTATCTTTTGTATCACCAATTAATGCAACTTCGACAGATTGATTTTTATTAATATCATCTGGATTATCAACATTTTGAATAATTCTTTTCCCTGGTGGTATAGCCTGTGAATAAGGAGTTGCTGTTAAGCTTGTGCCAAGCGCAAGGATAGTATCGGAATGTTGTAAAAATTCTTTAGCTGCTAAAGTCGTTGTTTGAGATCCTGCTCCTATAGATAAATCATGTCTTTCATCAAAAGCAGATTTTCCAGGCATAGTTGTATAAACAGGAACTGATAGAAGTTCAGCTAATTCTCTTAATTCATTAGTTGCTTCAGACATAAGAACACCTTGACCTGCCCAAATCATCAAATTTTTTGCATCGTGAATTACATTTGCTGCCTCTTGAATTGCTTCAATAGAAGGTCTGAAAGAATATCTTTTAGGTGAATGATAGGAATTTACAATACCTTCTGGTACTTCATTAGCACACACATCTTTTGCCATTTCAACCACTACAGGTCCTGGTTTACCATTTCTTAGGTGATGAAAAGCTCTTCTCATAATAGTAGGAATATCATCTACTTTTAAAATTGTTTCAGCATACTTTGAGATAGGTTCATACATTTTACTAGCCCAAAAATTTGGTTTTGTTTGAATGCTTGATAGAGGATAACCTGCAGGCATTACAAGAACAGGAATGTTGTCAGCGTAGGCTTGAGTTAATGCTCCTACAGAGTTCTCTGCTCCTGCTGCATCTTGCATAACAAACACTCCGAATTTTTTTCTATTATTTGTTCTTGAGTATCCATCAGCTGCCATTAAAGCACCTCTTTCATGCCTAAATGCAACAATTCGTATATCTTCTTTTGCTGCAGCTTCAATTAAAGGATTACTTGGATAACAAGCTATCCATTCAACGCCTTCAGCTTTAAGTGTTTTTGCTATGAGCTCAAATCCATTCATGATATTTTACTCCAATTTTAAATTAAATTTTTAAATTTACTTTTTATATTTTTATCATCATCACAAGTTTCCATCAATCATTAATTCTATTAGTCTAGGTTTTTTTGAATTAATTGCGTTTGATAATTCTTCTTGTATTTTACTAGGATCATCAACTCTAACCGCATCTAAACCCATAGATTTAGCTATTTCTGTATGATTTAGAACTAATGGGAAATCCATATATGGATATAATCCAGCGTCTTCTTTTTCTTTTCTTACAGCTTTTCTGTAGTAATCAATATTAACTTTTAGAATTCTGTATGATTGATTATTTAAAACTATAAAAATACAAGGTATTTCATCATTAGCTGCAGTCCAATATCCTTGGACTGTCATCATAGCAGACCCATCGCCCATAATTCCAATAACATTTTTATCAGGTGCTGCACATTTAGCTCCCATAGTTGCTCCAACTCCCCAACCAATAGCTCCACCTCTTCCTGCTACCATCTGCTCTGATTTATTAAAATTAAGATAATGCATAACTGAAGGTTTATGACTTATTCCATCATTTACAATTAAGCTGTTTTCTGGAATAGCTTTTGATAATTCAAACATTGCTCTATCTGGAGACATTAATTTGTTATTCCAATTCTTTTTTGCATTTTGATTATAAATTTCTTCATTTTCTATTTTTATTTTCTTAACTGCTTCTAACCTATTATTAAGATCATCTTGATTTTTTAAATTAGATTTTTCTAATAAGTCATTAATTTGATCAATAATAATTTTTAGATTACCTATCCCTGTTATTTCTGAAGGTTGTCTATTTGCTTCAGTATTTGGTTTTGAATCTAGATGGATTAATTTATTAATTTTAGAAAGTAAAATATCTCCTTCATAGAACCAGTCAGAAAATAGATCTGCTCCTACGCTTAGTATTAAATCTGAATCCTTAAGAATAGATCTTTGGTTTTCGTTTCTTATTGAATGAAAACCAATCATTTGTTGGTGGTCAGTAGGAAATGGAATATTAGATCCTTCAATAAAAACAGGTAATGATTGTAATTCAGCAAGCTTAACTGCTTCATTTAAAGCGTTATCTTCAGCAACTCTGTCTCCTACGATTAAAACAGGCTTTGATGCATTTAAAATCATTGAAGAAATTTTTTCTATAGTTTGATTATCTAATCCTCCATATGTAGGCGTAGTATGTGGATGTATTTCCATATCTGCTACTCCATCTAAAGCATTTGATGAAAATCCAACAAAAACAGGCCCTTTAGGATGAGTATTTGCTTCTAGAAAAGCTTTTCTCATAACAGCAGGCACTTGATCAGGCAAAGAAACTTCAGTGCTCCATTTTGTAAAAGGTCTAGCTAATTCCACAAGGTCTCTGTTTCTGAGATTTCTTATATCGTACGTTGCTGAAGTCACTACCATAGGTGTACCTGTAGTGTATGCATCATTCATTAAACTAAATCCATTAAGCAGACCTGAATCAATATGTAAACTTAAAAAAGAAGCTTTATTATTTACTCTTGCATCGGCTTCTGCCATACCTGTTGCTACTCCTTCTTGAAGAGTAAGTAAATATCTTAATTCTTTATGGTTTATAATCTCTTCCATTATAGGACCTTCACTGGTTCCTGGATTTCCATAAACATTTACTATTCCTTCAGCTTTTAAGCACTCCATTAGTGCTCTTTTACCTGTCATTCTCATATTTTTCCCTCTTTTTTTTTCTTTAATGATTAATTTTTGTTTATGTATTTCTTATTTTTAGTCCATATTAAAAAAATATATAGATCTAAAAATCCTTTTTTTTAATATTTTATGATTGATTAAATTCAACAATCAGGATAAATAGTAATTATATCGAAATATTGGAGGGTATATGAAAATTACAGATATAACAATAAATCTCATTGAAGGACCAAAAACAAAAGATGCTGAACACTTCGCTGGAAGTGCATCAAAAATAATTTTAAGGATAGATACTGATGAAGGTATTTATGGGATGGCAGAAGGAGGAAGGCAATATTATTTATATAAAGCATATATTGATGAAATTATAAAACCTTTGCTTGTTGGTGTAGATCCTAGAAATCCTAAGATAATTTGGGAAATGCTAACGCACGGAACAGGCCCTGGTTTAGCAACCAAATTAATGCCTCAAATTGTTGGGACCATTGATGTTGCGCTTTGGGACCTTTCAGGTAAAGCCGCAGGTCTACCTGTTTATAAACTTTTAGGAGGAGCAGCTAGAACAGAAATTCCTCTTTATTGGAGTCGTGGTAGTGGATGGAGAAAAACTCCAGAAGAAATGTTAAATGATGTAAAACTTGGCTATGAAAAAGGTTATAAGGCGTTCAAAATAAGAATGGATTGGAGATCTTTTAGACAAGATGTTGATCCTGCAAAAGATTTCAGTTTATTTAAGAAATGTCGTGAATTTTTACCTGATGATATTGATTTAAGTTTTGATTCAAATTGTGGATATTCAGTCCCAACAGCTATAGAACAAGGTAAGAAATTTCAAGAACTTGGAATTGCACATTTTGAGGAACCATTACCTGAATATGATTACAAAGGTCTTAGGCAAGTTGTAGATGCATTAGAATGTTCAGTCTCTACAGGTGAACAGGAACCATCTCCTTATCGATTTAGAGACTTGATGGAGATTGGTAATCCTGATATTTTACAGCCTGACATATTAAATGTAGGAGGAATAACAGGATTGGTAAAAGTTTATGAAATGGCTATGAATAATAATAAAATTATAATGCCTCATTGTCCTCAAGCTGGGGTTAATTTGATTGGAAGTCTTCATGCTTATTCAACAGTTACAAACGCTACAAGACCTCATGAGTTTTCTGAAGAATTTACAGGGCCAGTTGAAAATGTCGCAAAACTTTTCAAAGAGCCTATAGTTCCTGAAAATGGAGTTATTAATTTACCCGATAGACCAGGTTTAGGGTTAGAATATGATGAAAAAGAATTATCAAAAGTTATCACAATTTAGGAGAAATAAATGAAAGACTTAAAAAAATTAATTGCTAGTGGAGAACAAGTTGTAGGAGGAGCAATATTTTATGGTGAAGGAAAAGAGCATATAGAAAAATTGCTTGATTATTATGATTATGATTTCATAAGTGTTGATGGTCAGCATTCTCCTACTAATGAAGAATACTTATTAAAAGTTTGCGAAGCTGCTTATGAATTAGACAAACCTGTGCACTATAGAATTGATCATAGAAGACACGCTTATCTTATAGGTAATCTTTTAGATCATGGTCCTACTATTATAGAAGTCCCTCAAACAGAAGAAGTTTATCAAGCTCAAGAAGCAAGAGATAATTTTTATTACAGACCAGAAGGTATAAGAAGTTTTGGTGGAGCAGGAAGACCTCCCGAAGGTTTGAAAGAAGTAAATCAACACACTTACCCTAAATGGTGGAATAATACAGGAGTTTTGATGAT
>JAACCT010000017.1 GCA_009937255.1 Dehalococcoidales bacterium | reverse complement strand
GCAATATCTACACAACCAGAATCTAGGAAGAATGATGTATAGCCTCTAAGCCAAAGCGTTTATAAGGAGGTTAAAGACTATGCAATAAAGTTGATTTGACTTAGGGCAAACTGAATTCTTTAATGGGGGAATAATTGGTGTTACTCCTCTAAATTTTAGAAAAAAAATAAATATTTTATGAGGTGATATGGATAAGGCTACAAAATATGTATTGGCAGCAACATTTCTATCTTTTATGTTTTCAATATATCTTTTCTTCTTTATGGACAGTCCAGACAGTAAACTTTACGGTATATTTGTAGGTATTTGGGTACCTTCTATTTTAAGTGCATTTACTGTTCTGAAAAATTCATTTCGAAAGGAGAATTAAAATGAATGAATACTTTAATGATACAAACTCGTTACTAATTTTTGTTGTTGGAATTTTAGTTACCTCTCTTTTCATCATAGGAATTTGGGAATTAATGAGAGAAGGTTTTACTGGAACACCCGGGACATTATCCATGAAAATTAAAAAAAATAATTCTAATGAAATTGCGTAAAATAAAGTTGAATTTTTTATTTATAAAATTCTAATTTCTAAATTAAAGAAAATTACTCTTAAAAAAATAGTATCTTATTTTAAATTAATTTATACAGATTATAAAGGAACTAGATGATAGACACATTATTTGTAGTTGCAATATTGCAAATAGTTACTGCCACCTCATTTGGTGTTTTAGCTACAACTCTAATAATTCTAGGGGTATGGAAATTAATGAGAGAAGGGCTTCCTGGAATGCCAGGAACTTTATCTATGAAAAATTAAAAGTTATGAGCCTAATGGAAGTGTATAAAATGATCAAATAATATTTTTATAAAACTTTCATTTCTAAACTAAAGAAGATTATTCTGAACAAAAGAATAACTTATTTGAATTTATTTTAATCAAATTATAAAGGAACTAGATGACAGACACATTGACTGAGACATTATTTTTAGTAACAATAATGCAAATAATTACTGCTACCTCTGTATTATTTGTATGGGTTGTCAGGTACAAAAATATTATTCAAGAGTTTGAGCAGTATAAATTACCCTCATGGCTTAGAGATGTCGTAGGTATATTTAAGATTTCTTTTGCAATTATGCTTCTTATAGGTATTTTTGATGAAAGACTTAAGATCATTGGTGCTGGAGGACTATCATTACTTATGGTTGCAGCATTACTTACTCATTTACGTGTTAAAAACCCAATTTATAAGACATTGCCTGCCTTAGCTTTATTATCAATCTCAATAATAATTTTATTTAGTAGTTATATGTGAAGTTCTTTTAATTATCTGACTACTTCCCAATGGTTAATTTGAAGATAATTCTTAAAAAATCCTAGGGAATCCACTTCATACCATTGTCAATATGTATTGCCAAGGTTCAAACCAGGCGTTCGACATAGAGATTATGGTCAGGGGCGATTCTAACTTTGGGTCTTTGATTGACACTCAGGCCATTTTATAAGGTAAATACTATTTCAAAATCGTTGACTTAGTTAACAGGATATGAAGAAAACATGGATTATGATTACATCAATAATAGCACTTATTCTAATCGTTGGAGTACTAACAGGACCTGTGCTGAGTGATGTGGAAAAGCCAGACTATAAAGTTATTCAATCTGAACAAAATATTGAGATTAGGCAGTATGAGCCTATGATTATTGCGGAGGTAGAAGTTGACGGTAAACGTGAAGGTGCTATTGGTGATGGGTTTCGTATAATTGCTGACTACATCTTCGGTAATAATACAGTAAAACGGGATATAGCCATGACGGCCCCGGTTCAGCAACAGGAGAGTCAAAAAATTGCGATGACCGCTCCAGTACAGCAACAATCTACTGGTAGATCTTGGCAAATAAGCTTTGTTATGCCCTCCAAATACAGCATGGAGTCTTTGCCTGAACCTAATAATGATCGTGTACGCTTAAAGGAAATTTCGACTAAAAAGTTTATCGTTATAGATTTTTCAGGCACAAACTCGAATGAGAATGTAACCAAACATGAAAATCAGTTGATGAACTATATAGAAGCAAACAATCTTAAAATCACTGGTTCACCCAAGTATGCTTTTTACAATGCTCCATGGACTTTGCCATTCATGAGACGCAATGAGGTGATGATTGAAATTAACCAGGAACAGTAAGAGTTTCCAATGAGTGAAAATTCTTATGCCAATTCTAACATTAAGGTAATTAAAATGACTAGAAAATTTATTTATCAGGTATTACTAACGTTTTTTTTAATAGGATTTCAAGGAACTAGTTTTGCGTCAAGCAATATTTTTGAATTAAATGCTACAAATATAGATGGAGATGAAATATCTCTAAAACAATTTAAAGGGAAAGTATTATTGGTAGTAAACACTGCATCAAGATGTGGATTTACACCTCAATATAAGAGTTTGGAGCAAATATTCAATAAATACAGGGAACAGGGATTTGTAGTGTTGGCATTTCCCAGCAATGATTTTCGTCAAGAGCTTTCAAGTAACGAAGAAATAAAAGACTTCTGTGAGGGTTATCAGATTAGTTTTCCAATATTTGCTGAGGGAACAGTTAAAGGATTTGGTAAACAAGATGTATTTAAATATCTGACTGAAGATTCAAATGGAAGAAGTAAAGGAGAAATTCGTTGGAATTTTGAAAAATTTCTAGTTAACCGTGAAGGAAACCTTTTCAAACGTTTTCGCTCTAGTCTGGATCCAAATCAAAAACAAATAACTCAGGCTATTGAGTCT
>JAACCT010000016.1 GCA_009937255.1 Dehalococcoidales bacterium | reverse complement strand
CATCGCTTTCTATAAGAATTTAAATATTTTAGATACTGATTATCAATGAACAAATTATATAGATAAATTAAACGTTTTTATTTTAGTAATATTTTCATTATAGATCAAATTTGATTAACAAAAATCAAATGACTACAGAACACCATTTTATTATTAGCAAGTTATATTAGTTTCAAAACTTTATCAGACTATATAGATATAAGCATTCAATATGGTTATTTTAAATATAGGAGGCTTAAAATCTTATATAAATATCTTAGCTGATGGTAGGCTAATAGCATCAGGTCATATAACTGCAACTATTATTATTACTTTTCAAAAGTCTCGAAGGACTCGATTTCTTCGATATTAATTATTTAAATTATAAATTTAGTTCTATATGTAAAAATTATTAACAGTTATCTTAAATTACATTCTATTCCTAATTCCGAAGAATAATTTTCAAACCATTCAATTACTTCTTTGTGATAAGGTATACCTTCTTTAGACCTTTTAATAAATTCTTCATTTTCTAAGTAACCAGCATAAACCACTCTTTCATAATTTGTAGCTGGTTTGGATTTTACTACTCTATTCAATAGTAAATCCATATTTTCTTTAAATTTTTTCACATCGGTAAAAGCATCAATAGAGTATGCAGCAAAAAAGTCTGAACCTTGATGATTTGATGTAAGTCCAGGTCCAGCTCCAGATAAAATATTAGACATAATTTCTCCAACCATTCCTAGCCCAAATCCTTTATGTGAGCCATTTTCTCTTGTTCCTCCAAAGGGTAACAAGTGATAATTTCCTTTTTGAGGAGTTTCTATCTCATCTAGTATAGGTGTGCCATCTTTTTTTGCTATCCAACCAGGTAATAATTTTGCACCAGTTCTTCTGGTAAGTTCTATTTTATTAGCTGCAACTTGAGTAGTTGCTACATCAAATAAAAAAGGAGGCATTTTATCTGCGGGGGCAGCCCAAGCTACAGGATTAGTTCCCAATATTGGTTCTGATCCCCAGGTGGGTAAAGTTTGTCCTCCAGGACTACCGGTAAAACAATGGCCTATCATATCTTTTTCTACAGCTTGTAGTGGATAGTATCCGCATCCAGCTAAATGGCCTGTATTAGTTACGGAAACAGCTCCCATTCCATGTTTTTCAGCTTTTTCTATTGCCATTTCCATTGCCATTGGACCAATTTCAGTACCAATCGCACCATCTCCATCTAAAGTTGTGGTTGTAGGAGATTCTCTTAATACTTTAATTACTGGTTTAGGATTGTAAGAATCTGAAGAATATCTTCCAAGATAAAGACGAAGTCCATTTGATACACCGTGGCTTTCTACTCCTCTTAGGTCATTACCAATCAAAACATTAGTTGAATTTCTAGCTCCTTCATCTGAAACTCCAGCTGATTTAAAAAGTTTCTCTGTTAGTTCAGAGATTTTTTCAGCAGAAATATAAATTTTATCTTTTTCTGGGACTTTAAATCTATCTAGCATTATCTTAACTCACAATCTATACCTATTTCATTACAGTGGCTTTCAAACCATTCAATAACTTCTTTGTGGTAAGGAATACCTTCTTCTGATCTTTTTAAAAATTCTTCACTTTCTAAATAACCTGCATAGACTACTTTTTCATAGCCACTTGCTGGTTTAGATTCAACTATTTTACTCAACAAATCATCCATATCTTCTTTAAATTTATTAACATCTGTAAATGCATCGATAGAATAAGCAGCAAAAAAATCAGATCCTTCATGTTTTAATAATGGAGCAGGCCCCATACCTGATAATTCATTTGTCATTATTTCAACAACCATTCCAAGTCCAAATCCTTTATGAGAACCATTTTCTCTTGTTCCTCCAAAAGGTAATAAATGATAATTTGATTCTCCATGTCTTCCTTTTCTTTCAGGTGCTTCAATTTCCTCTAGCACTGGGTCCCCTTTTTTATCAGTAATCCAGCCAGGAAGTAACTTTGCACCAGTTCTTCGCGCAAGTCCTATTTTATTTGATGCTATTTGAGTAGTTGCTATATCAAATAAAAATGGAGGCATACTTTTTGTTGGAGCAGCCCAAGCAACTGGATTGGTACCTAATATTGGCTCTGAACCCCAAGTTGGAACAGTTAGTCCTGCTCCACCTGAAGTCATAGATTGCCCAATCATATCTTTTTCTACAGCTTGCAAAGGATAATAACCGCACCCAGCTAAATGACCAGTATTACTAACTACTACAGCTCCCATTCCATATTTTTCAGCTTTATCAATTGCCATTTCCATAGCAATGGGACCAATCTCAGCTCCAAGACCCATATCTCCATCAATAGTAGCTGTTGTAGATGATTCTCTTATTATTTTAATATTTGGATTTGAGTTATATTCACCCGAAGTATATTTTTCAATATAAAGCCTAAGTCCATTAGAAACTCCGTGTGTTTCAACCCCACGTAAATCATTTCCTATCAAAACTGAAGTTGAATTTTTAGCACCTTTTTTAGATACACCAGCCGCTTCTAGTATTTTTTCTGTCACTTTTGTTATATTTTCTACTGGTACAAAAATTTTGTCCTTATCAGGTACCTTAAATCTATCTAACATTTATTTCTCCTTTATTTATTTCTATATACTAATCTAAAGCCTAAATTACCTGTTGATGAATCAGGAGTATTTTGAGTTCTAGCTGCAACTCTATATCGATTGCAATAAGAATCGTTACAAAGATATGAGCCTCCTTTCATAGTCTTAGAAGTACCATAATTAGGACCTTTTGGATCATATCTAGTCTCTTTTCTTTCTATTATATGAAATGAAGAAGAAAACCAATCATTTGTCCATTCCCATACATTTCCAGAAGAGTCATATATATCAAAATTGTTTGGTTTAAAATAATTAACTGGAGATGTTCCAAGCCAGCCATCTACAAGAGTATTTGTCTCAGGAAATTCTCCATCCCAAATATTACATTTTGTAAAAATATCTATATTTTCATTTCCCCAAGAAAAAAGGTTTTTTTTCAAACCTCCTCTAGCTGCACATTCCCATTCTGCTTCTGTTGGTAATTCTTTTCCTATCCAATTACCATATGCTAATGCATCATTCCAAGAGATATGAACTACTGGATGGTTTTCTAAATCGAAAATATTTGAATCTGGGCCAAATGGGCTTTTCCAATTTGCAAGTTCAACTTTTAACCACCATGGCGCAGTTGATACAGATTCTGAAACATTTTTTTTTGTCTTCTCTGAGATTAATTTATAAAAAACAAATGACCATCCATATTTTTCAGCATCCGTTATATAACCTGTGTTTTGACAAAATTTATCAAAATTTAAATTTGTTACCGGAAATTTATCTATGTAGAATTCGCTTAGATTAATTTCTCTAACAGGACCTTCACCATCAGATACAAAACCGGACTGATAATCAGTTCCCATAAAAAAAGCTCCCTCTTCGATAAATTTCATTTCATCAAAGTTTTTAATCTCATTTTTTGGAATAGAAGATATAAAGCTTAATGGTTTTTTTTCATCTCTTTTAGGTGCACAACAATTTTTTTCTGACATAGTAATTTTTACTTAGGTTGTTTACTTTATATAGATTTATGTCTATATTACATATATCACTTATTAGGAGTAAATACATGAAAATAGAAGCAATAAATACATATGTTGTAGATGCTGGATGGCGACCTTGGCAGTTTACAGAAATAATTACTGATTCAGGAATAACTGGATATGGAGAGATGTCTGATGGCAGAAATCCATGGGGAATAGTTGGAACTGTTGAAGATTTTAAGCCTTTACTTATTGGTAAAGACCCGCTTAATATACAGTCTATTTACTGGGACTTACAAAGAATGGCTATCCAATCTAGAGGAGGCATAGCTTTAAAAGCTATAGCAGGTATTGAGCTAGCTCTTTGGGATATAAAAGGAAAATATCATAAGGTTCCGGTTTATGATTTATTTGGAGGAAAACTTAGAGATAAACAAAAAATTTATTGGTCACATTGTGGAACTTCTAGAGCAAGAAGTTATGAACAGTTAGGAGTAGATCCATTAAATTCTAGGCAAGATATTATAAATTTAGGAAAGGAAGTAGCTGACAAAGGATATACTTCTTTAAAAACTAATATTATAGTAAGACCTGATTCTCCTTTGACTAATCAACCTGAAAGTACTTATGTTTTTTTTGGAGGCTTTGGAGGAGGAGGAGGCACTACTGATCAAGGATTGGAATATACTTCTGAAAACCAAACATTTATAAATTATGAACTTATTGATGTTATAGAAGATCATATCAGTGCTTTACAAGAGGGCTCAAATGGAAAAGTTACAATAGGACTTGATCTAAATTTTAATTTTAAACCTCAAGCTGTTAAGAAAATTTGCAAAGCTCTTGAAAAATATAATATGATGTGGGTTGAAATAGATATGTATGAACCAGATGGATTAAGAGAAATTACAGATTCTACTGAAATACCTATAACTTCTGGAGAAAACTTATTAGGCATAACTGATTATAGACCTTATTTTGATAAAAGGTCTATGGATGTCGCAATGATTGATATCCCTTGGCAAGGTTTTATTAATGCTAAAGAGGTAGCAGCTCTTGCAGCAAGCCATCAAATAAATGTTGCACCTCATAACTATTATTCTCATCTTTCTACAATGATTTCGCTAAATTTGTGTGCTAATATTCCTAATGTAAGAATCATGGAGATAGATATTGATGATGTTGAATGGAAAGATGAAATGATTGGCGGGCCGCTTAAAATAATAAATGGAGTTGTAGATATTCCTGAAGGACCTGGTTGGGGTGTTAATATTGATACTAAAGTTTTTGAAGATCATGCATGGCAACAAGGTAAAGGACCAGGTTATACAAATAAATAAAGGAGTTTAAAAATGAATATGCCAAGAAAAAATAAAGTTAAAGAAAAATTACAAAATGGACAAAGAGCATATGTTGCTGCAGGTAATGCTCATGCAACAGATATTGATGCATTTGGTCATGCCGCTGTTGAAGCAGGAATTGATGGTATTTGGCTTGAAGGAGAACATGGTCTTGTTGGCCCAAATAACGTTGGAGATCTAACGAGAGCTTGTGATCTATGGGGATTAACTTCTATAGTAAGAATAAATGAAAATTCACAAGGACAAATTTATAGAACTCTAGATCTTGGGGCTCAAGGAATTGTTGTTCCTCATGTTAATACTAAAACTGAAGCTGAAAATGTAGTTTCTGGAGGTAAATTTGCTCCAATTGGTCAAAGAGGGATGTTTGGATCGAGACAAGGCTTTGGAGTTTCTAATTTTTTCGAAGTAGCTAATGATTTAAGTTTATTAGTTGTACTTATAGAAGATATTGTAGCAGTACAAAATCTTGATTCTATTCTAGAAGTAGATAATATAGATGTATTTTTTGTTGCTCCAAGCGATTTAGCGCAATCAATGGGATATATTAATGATCTACAGAATAAAGAAGTTATAAACACTATTGATGGGGCATTAAATAAAATAATAGATTCTGGTAAAACAGCAGGTACTATGTGTAATTTGAGCAATACTTCAAAATTTTCAAAAATGGGAGTTAAGTTCTTTTTTGCGGGCACTGGAGAATGGATGGCAAATGGCGCAAAGCAATTTGTTGATGCTGGAGAAAGTTAATTTTGAAAAATTTTTTATTAATATTAATCTTTTCTTCATTTTTTATTTTAAGTTGTAGAGGAGGAGGTGCAAATCCTTCAAGTGTTGCATCAATTCCAATTATAGAACCTACACCTTCAAATATGTATTGCCAAAATGAAATTTATGTAGACTCTTACCCTCAATTAGAAGAGTTAAAAACAAGTAAATTATTACTAGACTCTAGTGGTATAGAATATTTTATTTTCAATGAAGGAGGAAATGAAAAACCTAATCTAGATTATTTAGTTACAGCTAAATATACAGGTTGGTTAGAAAATGGTTGTATTTTTGATTCTTCTTACACAAGAAATAGTGATTCAGTTTTTCCTTTAGATAGAGTTATAGAAGGTTGGCAATTAGGTTTATCTAAAATAGGTAAAAATGGACAAATATTAATAAAAATACCTCCTAATCTAGGTTATGGAATACAAGGAGCTCCACCTAGGATTCCAGGTAATAGTACTTTGTTTTTTTTTGTTGAACTTGTGGAATTACAAACACTTGAAAATTATATGAAAGAACAAGGAAACTCTAAATAAAAGAAAGGCTTTTATGAAATCTCCTAAAATTAAAGATATTAAAGTTATATTTACTGAACCTGACAATATTAGATTGATAATTGTTAAAATAATTACTGACCAAGATGGATTATATGGATTGGGATGCTCTACTTTTACGCAAAGACCGAATCCTGTTAAGTATTCAATAGAAGATTACCTTAAGCCATTTCTTATAGGAAAAGATGTAAATAATATTGAAGATATTTGGCAATCATCTTACGTTTCTTCATATTGGAGAAATGGACCGGTATTAAATAATGCTTTATCAGGTATAGATCAAGCTTTATGGGATATAAAGGGCAAAATGGCAAATATGCCTTTATATGATCTTTTAGGAGGAAAAACCAGAGAAGCAGCAGCTGTTTATGTACATGCATCAGGAGAGTCTAATGAAGAAGTAGGTGACAAAATGCAAGCTTTTATTGAACAAGGATTTCATCACATAAGAGTCCAAGTTTCAACTCCTGGTTATTCTACATATGGAAATAAATCATCAGCTACTGGAAAAAATACACTTGGAAATAAAAATGTAAAATTAGGACCTATACCTATAACTAAAAGAGTTGAGACACAGAAAGATGGTAAATTATACGCTCATCCAGGAGGTATATTTGAGCCAAAACCCTATATGAAATCTGCTATTGATCTTTTTGAATATATAAGAAATAGATTTGGATATGGTATAGAAATTTTACATGATGTTCATGAAAGAGTACCTCCTATTTTAGGAGTCTGGTTTGCTAAAGAGGTAGAAAAATATCAATTATTTTTTCTTGAAGACTTATTTAGCCCTGAAGATAATGATTATTTTAAAATGGTTCGTTCTCAAACATCAACTCCAATAGCTATGGGAGAATTATATAGTTCTCCCCATGAAATAATTCCTATGATTAAAGATAGGCTTATAGATTTTATAAGAATTCATATTTCAGATATAGGAGGTATTTCTCCGGCAAAAAAAATTGCTGCTATGGGAGAATTATTTGGAGTAAGAACCGCTTGGCATGGACCTGGTGATACATCTCCTGTTGGTCATGCAGCAAATCTAGCTTTAGATCTTAGTTGTTATAATTTTGGAATTCAAGAATATTCTATATTTGGAGATAATACTAAAGATGTTTTTCCAGGCTATCCCGAAGTGAAAGATGGAATGATGTGGGCTAATGAAAAACCTGGTTTGGGAATTGAAATTGATGAAAAATTAGCTAAAAAATATCCTTTTAAGGAAAGAGAATATGGTGGAGCTTGGGATACCGTTAGAAGGGCTGATGGATCTATGGTTAAGCCATAGATTTAAATAAAATAACCATTCAAATCTTTAATTTCATTATCTTTATCAAAAGCTAAGCTGCCATTTACATATACTTGATTTATTCCTGTAGATAAAATTTCAGGATCTTCAAATGATGCTAAATCATTTATCTCTTTTTCATTAAAAATAACTAAGTCAGCATAAAATCCTTCTTTGATTTCTCCTCTACCTTTTAGCCCTATAGTCTCTGCAGGTAATTTAGTCATTCTATTTATAAGTAACTCTAAAGGAATATTAAATCTTCTTCTTAATCTACCTATAATTCTTGTGAAGCATCCATAAGCTCTTGGGTGAATCATTTGTCCTGATATAACAGAATCTGATCCAACTAAATAATCAGGACGTTGCAATAAGTTCATTATATCTTCTTCTACTTTTCTCCAAGTTGAAATACTTGCTGGAGGAACTACTCTAAATCCACAATTTAATTTAGTTCTGTACATTATATCCATTACGTGTTGAATAGGAGAAAGATTATCTTTTTTAGCTCCATCTAAAACACTAAGCCCTGCATATTCTTCCATAGTTTCATTTCCAATGGAAGTCCACATTGCTCCTTCAATATCATGCCTAGGAGCGTTTTTTAATAATTCTGTTTCCCAATAGTTTCTAAGGTTTTGATCTTCAAGTATTTCCATGATTTTTGAGATCCCTCCCAAATGAAAAGGAGCTGGAAAGAAAATTTGAGGCACTGTGCAACCAACAGGATAAGAATATGTTTCCATCGTAATATCTATTCCTTCTTTTTTTGCTTTATCAACAGGTTCTAGAAGAGCATCAATTTGACCTGCGTTATTTTCAGCAGTTCTATAGTGTTCTACTAATAAAGAAACACCTGATTTTCTAGCTACTTCAATTGCTTCTAAAATTCCACCGTTTGCAAAAGCTCTTTGCTTTTCATGACTTCTCAAATGAACAGAATAAACAGAATTCTTTGAAGCAGCAACTTTACATAATTCTATTAGTTCATCTGTAGTTGAAAAAGTTTGAGGATAATAGTCTAAACCTGTAGAAAATCCAGCCGCTCCTTGTTCTAGAGATTCTTCAAGTTTGTATTTTGCTTCTTTTAAAATATCTCCTTCTAAGGGCAAGTCTTCCATACCTGTAAGGTTTAGCCTTAATGGACCATGTCCTGCAAATACACCAACATTAATTTTACTTTTCTTATGATAAAACTTTTTTGCTGATTCAAAAGAAGTACCGTCAAACTCATCAGTAGGAAATCCTAATATACCTGCTAAATAATTAATATGATCTTTAGATTTAGATTTATCAAGAGGAACAATACCTATTCCGTCTGGAGAAAGTAATTCTGTTGTTACTCCTTGAGATATTCCATTTATATGTTGAGGGTTCTGTAATATATCAAAATCTGCATGTGAATGGGTATCTATAAACCCAGGAGAGACTATTAAACCGTCTGCATCAATAATATTTTTTGCATCAGATTCATCTAATTGTCCTAATGATGTGATTTTATCAGAATTAATTCCAATATCTATTTTTTTTATTTTAGAGCCTGAACCATCAATAATATTTCCATTTTTAATAATTAAATCAAACATACTTCTCACGAAACTAAATTTACGAATAATCATTTATACTATATTAGATAACGAATTAAACAAATAAAAATAATGCTCAAAGAAGAACATAATACTTATATTCCTAATGAAGTAGAAAGTAAGTGGCAATCTATATGGAAAGAAACAGATATTTACAAAACTTCAGATAATGTTTCTTCAAAAAAAAATTGGTATGCATTATCAATGTTTCCTTATCCTTCAGGAGATCTGCATATAGGACATTGGTTTGCTTTTACACCTGCAGATGCACACGCAAGATTTCAGCGATTAGAAGGATATAATGTTTTACATCCTCAAGGTTTTGATGCATTTGGGCTACCAGCAGAAAATGCTGCAATTAAAAGAAATATAAATCCTAAAAAATGGACTTTCGATAATATAAATAATATGCAAAAACAGTTCGATATTATGGGGAATTCATATGATTGGAATAGAAAGCTTATTACTTGTACTCCAGAGTATTATAAATGGAACCAAAAATTCTTTATTGAAATGTATAAAAAAGGGCTTGCTTATAGAAAAAATGGACCTGTATGGTGGGATCCTATTGACCAAACTACACTTGCTAATGAACAGGTAGTAGATGGCAAATCTGAAAGATCTGGAGCTGATGTAATAAAAAAAATGATGCCTCAATGGTACTTTAAAATAACAGACTATGCAGAAGAATTACTTGATATGAGTACGTTAGAATGGCCAGAAAAAATAAAACAAATGCAAAGAAACTGGATCGGTAAGTCTGAAGGAGTAACAATAGATTTTAAAATTGAAAATCATACTAAAAATATAAGTACTTTTACTACACGTATAGATACTATTTATGGTGTTACTTTTGTAGTATTAGCACCTGAGCATCCAATAGTTACAAGATTATCTTTAGATAAAAATAAAGATGTAAAAAATTATATATTAAATTCTCAAAAATTATCTGAAATTGATAGAACTTCAACCACAAGAGAAAAAACTGGTGTTCAAACTGATATAAATTGTATAAATCCAGTAACTAATGAAAAAATTCCCGTATTTATAGGAGATTATGTTTTAGCTTCATATGGAACTGGCGCAGTAATGGGAGTTCCAGCTCATGATGATAGAGACTATATTTTTGCTAAAAAATATAGTCTTCCGATAAAAGTAGTAGTTTCTCCTGATGGTTCAAGTGATTTAGAACTTGACCATGCTTTTACAGGAAATGGTACTCAAGTAAACTCTGCGGAATTTAATGGCCTGAGTAATATTGAAGCTAAGCAAAAAATTTCTGACTTAATTCAAAATAGAAATTTAGGTAAAAAAACTATCACATATCACCTAAGGGATTGGCTAATTTCTAGGCAAAGATATTGGGGAACTCCTATACCAATGTTTTATGATAAAAATAATAATATAATTCCTGTGGAAGAACACGAACTTCCAGTAATTTTACCTGATGCAAAAGAATTTAAGCCTACAGGGCAATCTCCTTTAACTTTAGATGAAAAATTTCTTTATTATAATCATCCTAAATTAGGAAAGCTAAAGCGTGAAACAGATACAATGGATACATTCATGGATTCTTCATGGTACCATCTAAAGTTTGCAAGTCCAGGAAATTTAGAAGTTCCTTTTGAAAAAGAAAAAATTGATAAATGGAGCCCTGTAGATCAATATATGGGTGGTGCTGAGCATGCTGTAATGCACCTTTTATATGCTCGATTTTTTAATAAAGTACTTAGAGATTTAGGTTATGTAAATTTTGACGAGCCTTATAAAAGATTATTTAATCAAGGAGTAATGCTTGCAAGGCATATGAAAATTTCAAAAAGAAATAATCCATTAAACCCTCAACCTCTAGTAGAAAAATATGGTACTGATTCAGTAAGAGCTTATTTAATGTTTCTTGGCCCTTGGGATAGAGGAGGAGATTGGTCTGATTCAGGAATAAATGGTATTTATAGATGGTTGAATAGAATTTGGGAAATGATGACTACTAAATATCACGAAAAAGAAGTTCTAGATTTAGATTCAAAAAATTTATCACAAATTTCTAATCAAACTACCAAGGATATTCTAAATGGTATGAGAAATTTTAGATTTAATACTTCAATAGCTACATTAATGGAATATAGTAATAATCTTTCAAAAATTAAAAAAAATGGAACTGTTTCTAATTCTGATTGGCTGGATGCTTGTAAAAGATTATTAATACATCTTTCTCCTATTTGCCCTCATATTAGTGAAGAAATTTGGAATATTATGGGCAATAAAAACTCAATTCATTTACAAAGTAACCCTTCTTATAATGAAGAGTTACTTGAAAAGTCTACTTACATTCTAATTATTCAAGTAAATGGTAAATTAAGGGATCAAGTAGAACTTGAAAAAAACACTTCAAAAGAAGAAATAAAAAAATTCCTAAATAATTCTGAAAAGATAAAAAAACATATTGCTGGGAAAAAAATAGTTAAAGAAATTTATATTGAAAATAAATTAATGAACTTAGTAGTTAAATAATTTTATTCCATACTCTTAAACTTGTCATTTCTCTAGGAGGATTAAGATTTCTTCCTTCTTCAACATAAGAAACCTCTGCAACATAAATTGTACCGTTGCTATCTAAAGCAATTGAATGAGGCCACATAAATTGATCATGATTTTCTCCTGGTATATCAGAACCAATTCTTTCAATTAATTGACCTTCTTTATTCCAAATTCCTACAGAATGTCCAAGGTTTTTAACTCCTCTTTGTACAGGAGGAGGACCTTGTTCGGCAATATATATATTACCTTGTTCATCTACTGTAGATGCTACTGCTTTATGTACATGCCATTCTTTTATAAATTCTCCATCTATAGAAAATATTTGCACTCTGTGATTTTCTCTATCACAAACAATAAGTTCACTATCACTGATCATATTTACATTATGAGGAAGTGAAAATTGACCAGGGGAGGTCCCTGAAATACCCCAGCTTTTAATAAAATTTCCATCTGGATCAAAATGATGAATTCTAGAATTACCATATCCATCACTAATAAATATTTCTCCTGTAGATTTCCTAATTGTTACATCAGTAGGTCTATTAAAAGGTTTTCCACTTTCTCTTTCAGAAGCTTCCCCATTACCAATTTGTAATTGTAATTCCATAGATTGATTGTATTTATATATAGTATTACCACTATCATCAACAAACCAAATATTATCATCATGATCAATTCTAACTGAGTGAGGTCTTACAAATTTTGAGTGTTTCCAAGTTTGGTGTTTCCAGTTAGGATTTAATTGAAGAACTTCTATATCTCCAAATGGATCTTCATTTCCCCAGTGATTAATTAAATCCCCTGAAGAATTAAAAATTAATAAAGGAATATTACCCCGATTAAATACATATACATTATCTTTACTATCTACAGCTACACTAGTAGCTTCTCTAAGCCAAATACCATGAGGAATTTTAGCCCAAAATTTTACAGCTTCGTGATTTTTATTATTTATCATTATGTTTTTATATTATAATTTAACCTAAACTTATATCACTTGACGTAGTATTTTTAAGTAAATTTTTTATTATTCCATTTTTCTTATCCAAAAGTTCAGGATCATAACTTAAGATTCTTTCAGACTCTTTGTTAACTTTTTCGATTAATTTAAAATCTAACGGGCTCGCTACCTTAAATTCTGGCCAACCACTTTGTTTAGTTTGATCAACTTCTCCAGGACCTCTTATTTTCAAATCTTCTTCAGCAAGAGTAAAGCCATCATTACTTTTAACTAAGGCCTCTAATCTTTTTGAGGTTATTTCATTTATCTCATCTGAAGATACTAAAATACAGGAAGATTCTTTTTCACCTCTTCCAACTCTACCTCTTAATTGGTGAAGTTGTGATATTCCGAATCTATCAGCTGAGTTAATAACTATTAATGTTGCATTAGAAATATCTACTCCTACTTCAATAATAGGAGTACTTACAAGAATATCTATTTCACCATTTCTCAACATTGTCATGACTTTTTGCTTTTCATCAATTTTCATCCTTCCGTGTAATAAAGCTATTCTATATTTAGAAAGTTTTGTTTTTCGTAATCTCTCAAATTCATGAGTAACAGAAGAAACTTCCATTTTGATAGATTGATCAATAAAAGGACAAACATAAAAAACTTGTGAATTATAATTTAATTCATTTTCTATCGAATCTAAAATTTCTTCAAATTGACTATTTTTCAACCACTTCGTCTTAACATTTCTTCTTCTATTTGGCATTGTGTTTATAGTAGATAAAGATAGATCTCCATAAATTGTTAATGCTAATGTTCTAGGTATTGGAGTTGCAGACATTGCTAGCATATTTGGAATAGGTTTTCTCTTTAAAAATAAATTTCTTTGATCAACCCCAAATCTTTGCTGCTCGTCTATAATAATTAATCCTGAAAAATTCTTTGATAAATCCTCTTGAAGTAAAGCATGAGTACCTATAATAATATCTACTTGATTATTTATAATCATTTTTCTAGTTTTTATTTTTAAATTATTATTCAATGATCCTGTTAATAAACATATTTTCATTTTTTTGTTTATTTCAAATATTTTAATATTTTCAGCTGTCCCAAATTCTATATTTGCTGAAACTAATTCACATAGGTTTATAAAATGCTGTTCGGCTAGAACTTCAGTTGGAGCAAGTAAAATACCTTGTTTTCCTTCCATTGCTGTACAAAGCAGTGATATTAAAGCAACAATAGTTTTTCCTGAACCCACTTCTCCTTGCAAAAGCCTTGCCATAGGAAGGTTAGAAGATAAATCATTTTCTATATCTACAATAGATTTTTTTTGGTCTTCTGTTAATTCAAAAGGTAAATATTTTTTTATTAAATTATAGTTTTTTTCAAAAGATTTAAATAAATAAGAAGTTAAATTTTTTTCTCTTAATTTTTTCCTATATTTTACTGATATCTGAGATTGAAATATTTCATGAAAAGCATAGGTTCTTAGAGCTTTTTCTTTTTCAGATTCGTTTTTAGAAAAATGAGAATGAAAAATTGATTTTTTTAGACTAAAAAGATCATGTCTTTCTAAAATATCATTCGGAATAAATTCATTGATTTTTTTTAAACCAATTTGAATAGACTTCGAAATAGTTTCTCTTAGTGTAATTTGTGATAGTTTTTCGGTTGAATTATAATATGGTAATAAATATTCATATTTTCTAGGATTTTTACTATTTATTATCTGGTGTAAAGGATTCGTAAACTGGAGAGTATTTTTCCATCTTTTTACAATTCCAGATAAAGCTACTTTACTTCCTTTTTTAAAATTTCTAACTAAATATGGCTGTCTAAACCAAGTAGCTTTTATTTGCCCCGTTCCATCTGAAATAGTTATTTGTGTTGCTCTAGGTCCAGATTTATTTGGAAGTAATATAGTATTTTTAACTTCACCTATAATAGTAGTACTTTCATTTTCCAAGAGTAGGTTTATAGATTTTACTCTTGTAAAATCTTCATACCTAAAAGGAATATGTAATAAAAGGTCGTTTAAATTAAATATTCCTATGTTAGAAAATTTACCAATAAATCTTTTAGATATATATGGGAGATGATTTATTGGTGTTTCAAGTGGTAATTTTTCTAGAATTGAATCTCTATTTATTTGGTCTTGTATAATCTTAATTTCATAATTAATTTTAGATATTAGATTTTTTACCCAAATATGCCTTTCCCCTATACCTAAATTTTTGTAACTATTTCCTTTCATGGGATAAACATAATAGATCCAGCTAAAATCTTGATAGAAATTATTTATTAGATTATCTAAGCCTAATTCAACAGATTGATCATTTAATCCAAGTTGATATTCTTGTGAAAGTATTAATTTTAATTTGTTAAAGCGATCTAAATTATTATTATTCAAAAAAAGATCACTCCAAAGTAATAAACCCTATTCCAAACGCACCAGGCCCAAGATGAGTTCCTACAACTGGTCCAAATTCAGATATAACTATACTTTTCTTATCAATAACTCCATCTAGTTTTTCAATTAATAAATTAGCTCTTTCTAAATGGTTCGCATGTACAACAAAAAGTGTTTCTATTTTATTTTCTTTCACAATATCTACAATATAGTCCATACCTTTATTAAGAGTTCTTACTTTTCCTACAGGATGAATTTCTCCATCAACAGCAGATAAAATAGGTTTTACTTTTAATAAAGATCCAAAAAATTCTTGAGCTTTACCTATTCTTCCCCCTTTTGCGAGATATTCTAAAGTAGGCACTAATCCAAAAAACTCTGCCTTTTCTACTAAATCTTGTGTTTTATTAATTAAACTTTCAAAATCTTTATCTGATTCATTTATTAAAGCGACTTTATGAACTAAAGAACCCAAACCAAGAGTTCCATTTTTACTATCTATAACTCTAATTTTTTCATTTGATAGTTGGTTCATTGCTTGCAATGCTGTACTGTGGGTAGCACTTAATTTGTCTGAAATATGTATAGAGATTATAAAATCATGAGATTTCAATAAATCATTATATGTTTCTAAAAATCTTCCAACAGAAGGTTGAGAGGTTGTAGGATGAGTATCAGAAGTAGAAAGCTTTTCAAAAAAAGCATCTGGCTCTAAATCAATACCATCTAAAAAAGTTTCTTCACCAAAATGAACATTTAATGGAACCACTGAAATATTATACTTTTCAATAATTTTTTTTGGCAAGTCACAAGTACTATCCGTTACAATTGCAATATTTGACATTTAATCCTCTATTCTGCTAGTAATAAGTAATTATAGTATGATTGGTTACCATCTACAATGATAAGTTCCTTATCTTCTTGGGTATCTAATAATTCTTTTTCTAAATCTTGATAGTTTTTTAAAACTGAATCATGACCTACAAAAATAGTTATTAGATCTTTTCTTTTAAACATTTCATCGACTATTCGCTTTAAAGCTACATCAGATTTGTCGTAATAGTCAAAAACCTTGTCATTTAAGACAGTAAAAAATTTGTTCTTAATTATAGATTTATTATCTATAACAACATCTCTAGTAGCTACTGTAATATAAGCCTCCTCAACAAGATTTAATGATTCTGTCATATTATTTATATTCTCTTCAAACTCTTTTTTAGAGTCAAATGAAAAAATAGCTGCTATTCCTTGTTGTATAGATTTTGTATTAATTATTTTTATGTTTTTATCTAAACTTAATTCATTTAACTGGTTCACAGTAGTGATTATATTTGGATTATTAGGAAGGATTATAATATTTTGAGATTTAATTTTCTTAATTTGTTCTATAATTTCTTTTACACTTGGATTATTTCCTCCTCCTCCTCGTATAATATGCATAGAATCTGACCCTGATTCATTAAATGCATCTATAATTCCCTTTCCATCACATATTGAAATTACAGAAGTTACTATTTTTTTATAATCTTTATCTAAATCAGAAAAATCTTTCGTTTGATCATCCATATTTTGTACAAATAAGTTTTTTACTTCACCTAATGTTTTAGAGTAATTCAAAATTTCATCCCCATCTAAAACATGAATATGAACTTTAATTAAACTTTCATCTCCTGTAATGACGGCTGATTTCCCAAATTTTGATAATTTCTCTCTTTCAATATCGATATTCATATTTTTACCTAAAATTGTAAAAACTGTACAATTGCCCCATTCTAATTCTCCACTATCTTTTAAATATTCTTTTGAGACTCTATCAGAAAGACCTTCTATCATCTCCAAATAAACAGAATTTAAATTCTCTTCAATATTTGAATCGATTTCAGAAAAATACCAGGCATTCATCATAATAGCCAGTCCTAATCCTCCTGAGTCAACAACTCCAGCATCTCTTAATATTCTTAGTTTATTTGGAGTATTTTTTACTGATAAAACAGAAGCATTTGCAATAACTTTTAATATATCTTTAATAGAATTACAATTATCAATAGATTTTGTGGCTAATAAACCTATATCTTCATAAACAGTAAGCATAGTACCTTCAACTGGGTTTGGTAAAGATTTCCTTGTACTATCTGCAGCTATAGTAAAGGTATTTGCTATAGCTGAAATCGATAATGATTTTTTTTGTTCAAAAGAGTTCAATAATCCGAGAAAAAATTGAGATAAAATAACTCCAGAATTACCTCTTGCTTCCATTAAAGAAGATTGTTTAAGATCTAATAAAAAGGATCTAATATCTTTTTTAGAGTCTATATTCAAATCCAAATTTTTTAATGTTAAAAACATGTTAGTTCCTGTATCTCCATCAGGAACAGGAAAAACATTTAAATTATTTATTTTTTCTTTGTATAGATCTAAGCTAAAAATAAAAACTTTTAATACTTCAGCAATTTTTGGTAAAGAAATTTCTTTATTTAAATTCATGGATTAATATTTCAGAATATTGTTTTCAATGATAAACTATAGTTAAAAATATATATATAAAAAAATATATAAAAACATATAATTTATCGAGAGTAGAAAATGTCAGTAAATCCAAGAACTTATTTAGGGTTAGGTCCTTTAAAAAAGCCATTGTTTGGTCACAATAGATCACATGCATTAAATGCTACCCAAAAGATTTCTAAGCCCAATATTCAAAAGAGAAACATCACTATAGATGATAAAAAATATGTAGTAAAACTGACTGCAAGAGAAATTAGGACTCTTGATAAAAAAGGGGTTATCTTAAAATAGTTTTTCTTAGCTCTTTTACAACTCCAAGATAACCTAAATTAGAATTTAAAATTCCTGTACCAGATACAAACATCCTAGCTCCCGATAAAAAAGAATTCTTTATTGTATCTAATTTTATTCCTCCATCAACACCAATTAATATATTACTATTTGAATATTTTTTTGTAAATTCATCAATTTTATCATTTACTGACATAATATAACTTTGTCCTCCTTGACCAGGATAAACAGTCATAAATAAAACTCTATCTATATCATTTATATATGGTTCTATCGCAGATATAGGAGTATCAGGATTAAGTGCTAGGCCTATACTAATTTTTTTTTCTTTAAGTAAATAAATTGTATCTTTTATATTGGATTTTGATTCAATATGAAATGTAAAAGTATTAACTTTAGCTTTAGTAAAAGACTCTATAAACTCATATGGATCATCTACCATCATATGAGTTTCAATAGGTAGGTTAGTAAGTGATTTAACACATTTTATAATTGGCAATCCAAAAGATATATTATCTACAAAATGGCCATCCATTACATCTAAATGAAATTCATCAATTCCAGAAAAGTTTAATGATGTAATTTCTTTTTCTAAGTTTTTAAAATTAGAAGATAAAATAGATACACTAATTACTATATCTTTATTTTCCATTTTCTTTGGTTCTTAAGAATTTTTTTCCTTCTAAAATCTGAGCTTTTACAGAATCTGGTGATGTTCCTCCTAGTGAATTCCTTTTTTCTATAGAAGATTTCAAATTAATTTCTAGAACATCTTTTTCAAAAAGAGGAGATATTTTTTTTAATTCAATAAGAGATAATTGATGAATATATTTATTACTATTCTTTAAAGTATCTGAAATTTTTTTAATAATTTGATAAGCCTCTCTAAAAGGTGTTTTCTTAAAAGCTAAATAATCAGCAAAATCTGTAGCTAAAACATCAGAGTTTATTGCATTATCAAGCATTTTTTCTTTATTAAAAGTTGTTCTTGAAAGCAATGTACTTAAAACTTCTAATGTATTAGTAACGGTTATAACTGAACTCATTGCTCCTTGTCTATCTTCTTGTAAATCTCTATTGTAAGTAAAGGTCAAACCTTTTAAAGTTGTAATCAATGACATTAATTGTCCAACAACTCCACCTGTTTTACCTCTAATAAGTTCTAAATAATCAGGATTTCTTTTTTGAGGCATAATACTTGATCCAGTCGTAAATTCATCAGAAAGATTAATATATCCAAATTCTTCTGAATTCCAAATTATCAATTCTTCACATATTCTTGATAAATTTGTCATAAGGGATGTGCAAGAAAAAAGTAAATCTAGAATATAGTCCCTTGAAGAGACTGCATCAATAGAATTTTTAGATAAAGAATTAAATCCTAGTTCATTAGCTATAAATTCTCTATCAATTGGGATAGATACTCCTCCAAATGCTCCTGATCCCAAAGGCATAACATCTGTATTTTCAAACGTATTTTCAAATCGCTTAAGATCTCTAGAAATAATTGAAAAATATGACATTAAATTTTGAGATAAAAGGATCGGCTGCCCTTTTTGAAGATGTGTATATCCTGGCATTATAATCTCGATATTTTTTTCTGATAAAACTAATAAAACTTTTAATAAAACATGTATTTGTTTTTTTATATCTGTTATTTTTCTTTTAAAAAAAAGCCTAGTATCTGTGGCAACTTGATCATTCCTTGATCTCCCAAAGTGAAGTTTACCAGCTACTTCTCCAATTTTATTATATAAAGCATTTTCTATATTCAAATGAATATCTTCTAAGTCTGAATTCCATAGAAAATTATTGTTTTCAATTTCTATTTTGATTTCTTCAAGTGCAGAATTTATTTGTTTCATTTCATGTTCTGTAATAATTTTTATTTTAAAGAGCATTTTAGAATAGGCTACAGACACTTCAATATCTTCTCTAAACATTTGAATATCTACTTCAAAAGAACTAGTAAAATCACCGAATATTTCTCCCCCTTGGACAGAAGAAGTTTTTTTGTTTTCTTTATTATTCAATTTTACAAATCATTAAATTTTTGTTTTTTAGCTTGAATTCTTGATGGTAATGAGTAAATATCTATAAAACCTTCAGCGGATTGATGATTAAAGCTATCTGTTGTTGAATATGTAGACATATCATAGTCGTACAAGGAATATTTTGATTTTCTACCAATTACAGTTACATTGCCTTTATATAATTTTAATTTTACTTCCCCTGAAGAAAATTCTTGGACACTATTCATAAATGATTCAATATTCTCTCTTAATAATGTAAACCATCTTCCATCGTAGACCAAGTCTGAATAAATTTTTGATAAATTAGATTTTATTCTTTGCTGTTCTCTTGATAATGTTGCTGTTTCCAAAGCTGAAATGGCAGTATATAAAATTATAGCAGCAGGAGTTTCGTATACTTCTCTACTTTTTATGCCCACTAATCTATTTTCTAAATGATCGACTCTTCCAATTCCATGCTTACCTGCCGTTATATTCAATGAGTCAATCAAATCAACTCCATTCATTTTTTTATTATTCAAAGAGATTGGAATTCCTTTTTCAAATCCTAATTCAATAATTTCTGATGAATCTGGAGCATTCTCAACGCTTGAAGTCCATGAAAAAGCATCCTCTGGAGGTTGCACCCATGTATCCTCTAAGTCCTCTCCTTCAATTGCCTGACCCCAAAGATTTCTATCTATTGAATATACTCTATTATTTTCACCAACTTCTCTTAATTCTAAACCAGCTTTATTAGCATATTCTTTTTCTTCATCTCTAGTCATACCCCACTCTCTAGCTGGGGCTATTATTTTTATAGATTCTCCCTCTCCAGCAAGAGTCATTATAGAAGCATCAAATCTTACTTGATCATTCCCTTTACCTCTGCATCCATGAGATACAAATTCTGCTCCAAATTTCCTAGCTGTTTCTACTATTTTTTTTGACATTAATGGCCTTGCTAATGCCGTAGATAGAGCATAAACATCCTCATACATAGCTCCTGCCTTTAAAGCAGGAAAAATATATTCATTTACAAATTCGTTTTTAACATCAAGTATGACGGAGTCAATAGCTCCTGCTTCTCTAGCTCTTTTTTCAACTCCTTCAATTTCTGGACCTGCTCCTAAATCAACAGTTAAAGTTATAACATCAAGATCATATTTTTCTTTAATCCAAACAACAGAAATAGTTGAATCCATACCTCCGCTATAAGCTAAAATACATTTCCCTTTTGACATATTCAAAAATCCTTTAATATAGATTCTATAATGTTAATAGCGGTATCTACTTCTTGTTTTGAAACATTTAAAGGTGGCATGAACCTAATCATATTTGGCCTTACAGCATTTATTAATAATCCTTTTTCTAAAGATTTAGAAACTATATCTCCAGATATTTCTTTATTCATTTCCATACCTATCAATAAGCCCATTCCTCTAACTTCAGTAATTATTTGATATTTTGACATTAATTTACTCAATGATTCCATCATATATTTACCTGTTTCTAAAGATAATTCTGGAATATTATTTTCTACCATAAACTCTGCAGCCGCTGCGCCAGATGCTGTTGTTAAAGCATTTCCTCCAAATGTTGATCCATGATCACCCGGTTCTAAAACAGAGCAAAACTCTTTTGAACAAAAAGCTCCTAAAGGAGCTCCTGATCCTAGAGCTTTTGCTAGTGTCATGACATCAGGTTCAACTCCTTGAAATCTCTGATATCCAAAAAGCGTTCCTAACCTACCCATACCAGTCTGAACTTCATCAAGCATAAATAAGATATTTTTAGATTTACAAAACTCCTGTACGGATCTTAAATAATCAGGATCAGGAACATTAACTCCCCCTTCACCTTGAACTGGTTCAATTAGTACTGCACAAGTATTGTCATTATATGCTTCTTCTATTTGTTTTAAATTATTATATTCAACATTTACAAATCCTGGCATAAGTGGCCTCCAATTATCTTGATAATGTGGTTGACCTGTAGCCGCCATCATTGCTTGAGTTCTTCCATGAAAAGAATTCAAAGTAGTAATTATTTCAAAAGCACCATTAAGTTTCTTTTTTCCCCATTTTCTTGCTAGCTTTGAAGCTCCTTCATTTGCTTCAGCTCCAGAATTACAAAAAAACACTCTATCTACATCAGAATTATCTACAATAGTCTTTGCTAGTGATAACTGGGGTGTAGTATAAAACAAATTGCTCATTTGAAGTATTTTTCCGGCTTGATCTTTTATTGCTTTTGTAACAAAATCATGTGAATGACCAAGATTAAGAACTGCCCATCCAGCAGTAAAATCTAAATAATCATTACCCTCAGTATCTGTAACAACAGTCCCTTTACCAGTTACTAATACGGGAGGCATACGATTAACTACTTGCATATAATATTTTTTTTCTAGATCTTTATATTCTTGAGTTGATTTCATTTCTTTCTCCAATATCTTTTATCTTTAAACTATTCTAGTACCAATATTCCCATTAGTGAATGCTCTTAAGAGAGCTCCAGAGTTTCTTCCATCAATAATTCTTCCAGAATTTACAGATTCCAATGCATTTATACATGCTTTTATTTTTGGAATCATACCTCCATTAACAATTCCTGTATCTATTAGCTCTAATGCTTGATTTTTTGTCATTTGGGGGATTATTCTTCTTGATGAATCAAATACTCCAGGAACATCTGTTTGAAAAATTATGTTATCTGCTTCTAATGATTTTGCTATATAACCAGCCGCTGTATCCGCATTAATATTATAAATTTGATTTTTTAAGTCAGTTGCTATCGCTAAAGGAGAAATTATAGGAAGGAATCCATTATCCATTAGATTATTCAATAAATTTATATTACAACTAGTAATTTCTCCAACAAACCCTAATTTTTCATCTTTCCTTTTAGCCTCAATAATTCCTGATGATCCAGAAATTCCAACAGCATCTATACCCATATTTTGAAATTCTGTTACTATTTCTGCATTAATTTTCCCAGATAATACTGCTATTGCAACTTCTAGTGTTTTTTCATCTGTTACTCTCAAGCCATCGACAAATTGAGGTTCTATGCCTTGTTTATTTATCCAATTTGAAATTTCTTTCCCTCCACCATGAATAATTACAATTTTCCAACCTTTTTTAAATAAATTCAAAATATCTTTATATGTACTGTCCTCAGCACCTAAAGTAGATCCACCTATTTTTATAACAGAAATATTATTTGACATTTATTTAAATTAAGTTGTGTATGCTGAATTAAAAACTACATACTCTTCAGTTAATTCACTCCCCCAAGCAGTTCCAGATGATTTACCAATATTTAAGTTTACAGTAAGCCTTATAAGATCTTGATTCATTGCTATAACAACACTTTGATTATTATATGGAGTAGTTTTCCCTTCAGCCACAATTTGAATATCATTGACAAAAATTTCTATTTTAGATTCTTCTAATTCTATTTCTGATGCACCAACCGCCATCATAATTCTTCCCCAGTTTGGATCTCTACCATAAACTGCAGTTTTTACTAAGTTAGAAGAAACAATTGATCTTGAAGATTTATTTGCGTCTTTTTGACTCTTTGCTCCATTTACAGTTGCTTCAATTAATCTAGTATTTCCTTCACCATCTCTGGCAATTTCTTTTGCCAAAAAAATACATACTTCATTTAAAGCACTAGCAAAAGTTTCAGCTTCTTCTTCTGTATTTATTTTTTTATTTTTTGCCTGTCCATTAGCTAAAATAAGCACTGTGTCATTAGTTGACTGATCTCCGTCTACACTAATTTGATTAAAAGATTTATTTACAGCATTTGTCAGAACATTCTTAAGAATAGATTCATTTATATCAATATCTGTTGTAATAAAAGCAAGCATAGTAGCCATATTTGGATGAATCATCCCAGATCCTTTTGATACACCGCCAATTGTTACTTTAGATTCTCCAATATCAAAAGAGACAGCCATTTCTTTTGTTCTTTTATCGGTGGTCAAAATCGATCTAGCAAAACCATTTCCGTCATTTTTAGAAATTTCAATTTGAGGAATATATTTTCTCATTAGAGCCATGGGAAGCTCTACTCCAATTATCCCGGTAGATGCAACTGCAACTGAATCTAAATCAAGATCTAAGGCTTTTGATGTTATTAAAGCCATTTCTTTAGCATCTATAAAACCTTGTTCTCCAACAGAAGTATTTGCACAACCAGAATTAGCAACAATCGCTCTTATATTTCCTTTATCAATTGTTGATTTAGTCCAAGTTACTGAAGGTGAAACAATCGAATTTTGTGTAAAAGTTCCAGCACTAACACAATTATGCTCAGAATATATTATTCCAATATCTTTTTTTTCAAGTCCCGGAGATTTTATTCCTGAATAAATTGAACCGGATAAAAATCCTTTTGCAGAACAAATATTTCCTTTTTTTATATGCTTAAAACCGGAACTCATTTCTCTCTCCCTAAACTGATAATTTATAATTATTTAATTAAGAGTATTATCTCAAAAATATTTGAGAATAACATGAATACAAATTCTATTTTATAACAATAAGTATAATATAGCGTTAGTTAGATACCTAACCAAATTTAAAAAATAACACAGATTGTTTTTGCATAAAATGGTAAAATTAAAGTGAGCCGACTACTAGAAAATAATTTTCTAGTACAGGATATTTGAGCCTCTATTAAAAATATTTTCTCTAATCCACTTTAGATTATATTTTGAGGCTCATTTTTTTTAATTTTTAAAAAAAATATAATTTATTATTATAAATGACTTAGAATTATGAAAAAAACAATATAATTAAAATAAATTATTATTATTTAGAGTATAAATATGACAAATAATCTAGAAGAAAATATAGATCTACTGATTGCAGGTCAAGGTGCTGCAGGGTTTGCTGCTGGACTTTATGCTGCCAGATACCAAATGAATACCGTTATAGTAGGACAAGAATTTGGAGGTGAAACTGCAATAGGAGGACTAATAGAAAATTATCCAGGAAATATAGAAATAGATGGTTTTGACCTTATGCTTGAATTTAAGAACCAAGTGACAAAATTAAATGTACCTATTTTGGAGAATAATTTAATCTCACTTAAAAAGAAAGACAATGGATTTAATTGTGAACTGTACGGAGGAAAAAGTTTTTTTGCAAAGACAGTAATACTAGCAATTGGGAGAGAAAGAAGGAAATTAGAGCTTAAGCATGAAGAAGAATGGACAGGTAAAGGAATATCTTACTGCTCTACATGTGACGCTCCTTTATATAAAAATAAAGATTTAGCTGTAGTAGTTGGTGGGGGAAACGCTGCCGTTGAAGGTGCAATACTAATAGCAAAATATGCGAAAAAAGTTTTTCTTGTTTATAGAGGTGAAAAACTTTGGAGACCAGAACCTATATTAATTGATACTTTGAAGAATACTAAAAATATTAACATAATACTTAATAATAGTGTTGAAAAATTAATTGGTAGTGAGTTTGGAGGTCTTGAAAAAATCCAACTAAAAAATAATTTTGAGAATCAAAAAGAGTTTACTATAGACGGTTTGATGATTGAAGCTGGAGCAGATCCAAGAATTGAAATTCCAAAATCACTTGGAATTAAGCTAGATAAAATAACTAATGAGGTTATTGTTGATAAAGATCAAAAAACTAATATTCATGGCCTTTATGCAGCTGGAGATATAACGAATGGTTCTAATTTGAAACAAACTATAACTGCTGCATCTCAAGGGGCAATATCAGCATTGAGCGCTTATAATTACTGTTTAGAAAATAAGTAATCTAAGGCTTAATTATTTTATAATTTAAAAGCAATTTTCCCCATTTGGATTTAAACGCTTCCCTAACTCTTTTTTTTCCTATAAATCTTAGCCAAAATGAGTTGTGATAAAAATTTGAAGCAAAATATGCAAAATTTACCAAAGGAGTTCGTAAAAGAATTTTTTCTAAAGGTTTTAATGGTCCCCAATATATATATTTTTGAATTCTGCTAGCAAATGTATTTTTATTACTCGAAAATTTCCAATTAATATTTTGAATTTGTTCCCCTTCTATATTAATTTCTCGGGGATTAGCAATTCCTAATCCTTTTTCATGAGCTATTCTTAATTTTGGGATACTTAAAGGATCAAATCCCATTAATTTTGCTGAAATCGCATCTATTGCAACTTGGTCATAAGATGCCATGATTATATTTTTTACTTTAAAATCCATTGCTCTTGGGCCAGGTCCATCTCCGGCAAAAGTACCATCCATAACCGCAAAAATATTTTCGTGAATCTCATACTGAATAGTTAAAAGATCAACAAGAGTATTATGGATATCAGCATGGGCCCAATGTCTGTTTTGATGCAATAAACCTCCAAAAGCATTTTTCATAGCTCCTGTAATAGTTGTGAATACATGTGTTTTTATAGTTGGTAAATGAATTATATTACTTTTAATTAATTTTTTTGGAATCATAATACCTTCAGGGTAAATTTTATCTAAAACTAGCATTTTATTTTTTGGAAAGTATTGAATCCATTCTTGATCAGGATCATCTAAAACAGTACTCGGAACTGATAAATTATTTTCTATTCTTGAAAAACCATTATTATCCCTACCCTCCCTAGCATCAACAACAACTGTACCATTATGAGCTATTTCTAAATTTGAAAATTTTAAGCTTTTTAATCCCCTAATTACTCCATCTAACTGCCAAGGTGCTGTAGAGCAAGCTGGAAAATAATGCTGCCAAGATATATTGGCTTTGATAAAGGTTTTATTTTTTAAACTAAATTCATTATTAATTTTTGCCTTCAAGAGTAGATTGGCATAATCTCCTATTACATATTCTGGAGAAGTCTTTGAAATAAATACTTTACCAAATTTACTTGTATCAATTATATTATTAGTCATTATGATTAAATTATAGATAAAAAAAAATAATTAATATTATGAAAATTGATTCTCTAACACATATACTTCCTAAAGAAATTTCTAATGAAATAGATAAATTTAAAAATCTAGATGAAACTTTTAATGAATTGTTTGAAAGTAAAACTAAAATTATACAAACAAATGAATTAATAGAAGAAATAGGGAAAAATAATATTGATAAAGCAGTAGTTGCTGGTTTTGGCTGGCAAAATGATGATTTAATCTCAATGACAAATGAATATATTATTAAATCAAAAAATAATTATCCTAATAATATAATTCCTTTTTGTTCAATTAACATAAAATCAAAAAAATCCGAAGAAGAATTATTAAATTGTATTGATAAAGGTATAAAAGGAATAGGTGAATTACATTTTAACTATGAAGAAAATTATGAAAAAAATAAAATTTTTAAAAATATACTAAAAATAGCTCACGATAATAATTTACCAATTATTATTCATGGATCAGAACCAGTTGGTCATAAATATAATGGTAAAGGAATCAATCATCCTCAAAATTTATATAATTTAGCAAAAAATAATCCCGATAATATATTTATATTTTCACATTTTGGGGGAGGTTTGATTTTTTATGAACATATGCCTGAAGTAAAAAAAGTATTACATAATGTTTTTTATGACTGCTCAGCACAACCATTTTTATATAATAAAAGTATTTTTAATATGGTTTTAAATAGTTCAACTTTAAAAAAAGTATTATTTGCTACAGACTTCCCATTAATTAATATTGAAAGGTGTTTAAACGAAATTTCACATTTAGAAGCAGAACAAAAAAACTATATTCTTTCTTATAATCCAATATCTGTATTCAATTTATAGTATTTATGTCCCATTCAAATGTAAAATTATTAGAGATATGAATTCTATGAAAAATAAAAAATATTACCCTGAAATTGAATCTTCTGTATCATTACCAGATATTGAAGAAAGGATTTTAAATAAATGGGCTAAAGAAAATACTTTTTCAGAATCTTTAAAAAAAAGAGAAGGTTCTAGTGAATTTGTATTTTATGATGGCCCTCCATTTGCTAATGGTCTACCTCATTATGGACATTTACTTACAGGATTTGTTAAGGACATAATTCCAAGATTTCAAACTATGAAAGGGAATAAGGTAGATAGAAGATTTGGGTGGGATTGTCATGGATTACCTGCCGAAATGGAATCTGAAAAAGAATTAGGAATATCAGGAAGAAGACAGATTCAAAGTTTGGGGGTTGAAAATTTCAATAATCATTGTAGAGAATCTGTAATGAAATACACTAAAGAATGGGAAAAAAGTGTAGGTAGGCAGGCTAGGTGGGTTGACTTTAAAAATGACTATAAAACTATGGATTTAGATTATATGGAATCTGTTATTTGGGCATTTAAACAACTATGGGATAAAGGGTTAGTTTATGAAAAAGATAGAGTTATGCCATACTCTTGGAAAGCAGAAACTCCATTATCTAATTTTGAAACTAGGCTGGATGATTCTTACCGAGAAAGAAAAGATCCTGCAGTCACTGTAAAATTTGAAATTTTAGAAACAGACATAAATCTTAAAAACAAAAATAAGACTTTTTTACTCGCATGGACAACTACTCCATGGACATTGCCTTCAAATCTAGCGTGTGCAGTTGGAAATAATATAGATTATGAGGTAATTAGCCTCAATAAAGAAAACTATATTATTGCAAAAAATATTTTAGAAAATTTTAATGAGGAATTAAAAGGGTATGAAAAAATATCTGAAATTAAGGGAAAAGATTTAGTAGGAATTATATATAAGCCAATGTTTTCATATTTTAAAGAAAACAAAAACTCTTTTAGAGTTTTAGAAGCAGATTTTGTTAACACAGACGAAGGGACAGGAATAGTTCATATGGCCCCAGGATTTGGAGAAGATGACCAAATGGTTTGTGAAAAAAATAATATTAAGCTTGTTTGTCCTGTTGATGATCAGGGTAAATTTACAAAAGAAATTACTGACTTTGAAGGAATAAATGTTTTTGATGCAAATGAAAAAATCATTTCCTATTTGAAAGAAAAAAACATCATCATAAAAAAAGAATCATATCTTCATAATTATCCACATAGTTGGATAACAGATGAACCATTAATTTATAAGTCTGTGAACTCTTGGTATGTTAATGTTTCTTCATTTAAGAAAAGAATGGTGGAATTAAATCAAGAAATAAATTGGGTCCCTGCTCATATAAAAGATGGGACATTTGGAAAATGGTTAGAAGGTGCTAGAGACTGGTCAATAAGTAGAAATAGATTTTGGGGATCACCAATACCAGTTTGGAGATCAGATGACCCAACATATCCACGAATTGATGTATATGGAAGTCTTGATGAGTTAGAAAAAGATTTTGGCGAAAGGCCAAAAGATTTACACAGACCCCATATTGATAAATTAACAAGAGTAAATCCTGATGATCCTACTGGCAAAAGTATAATGAGAAGAGTTCCAGAAGTTTTTGATTGTTGGTTTGAATCAGGTTCAATGCCATTTGCTCAAGTTCACTATCCATTTGAAAATAAATCTTGGTTTGAATCTCATTTCCCAGCAGATTTCATAGTAGAATATATAGGGCAAACTAGAGGATGGTTTTATACAATGATGGTACTCAGTACAGCTATATTTGATAAGCCTCCTTTTAAAAATTCTATAAGCCATGGAATTGTTTTAGATACCAAAGGGGTCAAACTTTCAAAAAAATTAAGAAACTATCCTGAACCTGAAAAGGTGTGGAATAAATATGGAGCTGATTCGCTTAGATGGTTTTTTTGTGCTTCTTCTATACTCAAAGGGCAAAATTTACAGATAGATATGGAAGGAAAAGGAATAGCTGATGCACAAAGATTAATCATTACTCCTCTTTGGAATTCATTTTATTTCTTCTGCCTTTATGCTAATGCTGAAAATATATCTGCGAAAGAAAATTATGCTTCAGATAATCCTTTAGATAAATATGCATTATTGAAAACAAAAGAATTAATTGAAAATATTAATGAACACTTGTCTAACTATGATATTGCAAGCGCATGTCAATCGGTACCTAATTTTATAGATGCAATTAATAATTGGTACATTAGAAGAAGTAGGCCTAGGTTTTGGAAACATGCTGATAATAATGATTCTAAAAATGCCTACGATACTCTATATACAGTTCTAATAAATTTAACTAAAGCTCTATCGCCATTATTACCCCTAATATCAGAAGAAATTTATACTAAGCTTACAAGTGACAAAAGTGTGCACCTAAATGATTGGCCAGATACAAAAGTGTTCCCTTCAGATGAAGATTTTTTAAAAAAAATGGATATTGTAAGGGACATTGCATCTGCTGGTCTAGCAATAAGAAAATCAAATAATATTAGAGTAAGACAGCCATTAAAAGAAATTACAATAGCTGGAGATAAAATTGAGTGGATTAAAGATTTTGAAAATTATATTACTGAAGAAGTGAATACGAAAAAAATTATTGTTGACGAGAATTCTGATTTACTTTATAGAAATAAAATAAAGATTAACTTAAAGAAATTAGGTCCAAAATTAGGTAAAAATATAGGGAAATTTATGGAAGCTGCTAATAACTTCCAGTGGGAAATAAATAGTGATAAAACTCTAAGTATTCTTGATGAAAAATTACAAGAAGATGAATATTTTATAGAAAAAGAATCATTACCAGGGACAGAAACAAGAGAGATTCCTGAGGAAAATATAGTTGTTTCTTTAAATATTGATATTGATAAAGATTTAGAAATAGAAGGTATTGCAAGAGATATATTGAGAGCTATACAAAGTAAGAGAAAAGAACTTGATTTAGATATATCAGATAAAATTATTGTAAATATTTTTGGGGAACAAATAATTAAAGATACTCTAGACAAATTTGAAAATTATATCTCGTCTAATTCTTTAGCAGAAACAATTATTTTTAGCAAAACAAAAAATAGTGAGGAAATTAAAATTTCTGACTCTTATAAATTAGATTTAAGCATAAATAAAATCTAACTCAATCTATCTAAACTATTTTGTAGTATATTATTTTGATGATTTTGCTTTCTAATATTTATATAAATAGTATTTCTGGCAGAAACTTGAGCTCCTACTAAAAGAATTATTGATGATATGTATATAAAAGCCATAAAAACAATAATTGCGCTAACTCCTCCATAAATAGACCCTGAAAGACCACTAAAATTTCTCAAATACAATATAAATAACATTTTAGTTATCTCTTCAGCTAAAGTTGCAATTAAAGCAGCAGGAAAAACAGAAATAAAACTCAGTTCAATATTTGGTAACCACCAAAAACAAATCAGAAAAACTAAAAAAGTTAATAATGGAGGAACTAATAATGCCATTCTATTCCAAATATTAGGATCAATTAATGGAGAATCAGGAAAAGTAATTACAAATAATTCACTCAAAAAACTTAATCCTGTAGTTAAAACAACCGAACCAATAAGTAAAGATGAAGCTAAAAAAAGCATAGAAAAATCAATTTTTCTCTCTTGAAAAAAAGTTCTTTTTTTATCAATTTCCCATATAAAATTAATACTTTTTCTAATAGTTCCAAAAACTGCACTAGAAGCAAAAAGTAATCCTATGGCTGCAAGGGTACTTGTAGCTAATCTATTTGAAGTTAAACTATCAAAGAAAGTCTTCAGGAATTCATCATCTTGTTCATCAAAAATTGGAATTAAATTCATTAAAGAGTCAATTATAATTTCCTCAAAATCTCTAATACCTATAAATATTGAAAAAATCATTATCAAAGCTAGCAATAAGGGAAATAAAGAAAAAAATGCATAAAAAGAAATAGAAGCACACATAAAAGGTACATTTTTTTCTATAAATTCATTAACAATATCTCCAACAAACCTCAAAAACCATAGAAAGAAACGTATCAAATACACTTCAGATCCTCTTTTCTCTGAAAGCTTTTAGGTAAGAAACACAAAATTCGTCATTCCCTTCAAGCATTGACTTCGCAATATCATATGCTTCAGTTGTTTTATCAATATTTAATATTCTATCTATTTTTGATTCTACAGGATTTATAATTCCAGAATTAGCACCTTTCTCTATTGCGAGACTAATAAATACATCATTGATTAGTTTCCTTTTAGGTAATCCAAAAGATACATTACTCATTCCACCTGTAATGTTTACTTCCGGCCATATTTCTTTAATCATACTTATTGCATTCAATGCATCATTACCATAAGAAGAAGATACAGATATAGGAAATATTAATGGATCTATAAATATATCTTTTTCAATAATTCCTTTTTGTTTTGAGTTATTCATAATATTTCTTAGGTTCTTAATTCTTTCTTCAGCACTATCTGGCATACTACTTTCACTAGCAGCACTTACAACAACTTGTGCATTATATTGAATTATAGTCTCAATTAAATCAATTCGTTCTAAGGATAAAGAGTTTACTAAAGGACGCATGTGATTATCATATTCTTTAAGTCCTGCTTTAATTATTTCTGGATTAGAAGAATCAATAGATACAGGAATAGAAGAAAATTCCTTTATGATATTTACAAGCCAATTCATTGCCAAAATTTGCTCTTCAATTTTATAACTATACTCATCAACATTTATATCTAAAAAAGAAGCTTGATTATTAATCTGTCTTTGAATTTCCCATTTAATATAATCTATACCTTGAGAAGTATCTCCATTCATTCCCTGCCAAATTGCTATCATGAAATGCTTTAATTGTCCCTGCTTATATGGTTGAGTGGATTTAAAATGCTCAGGAATATCCATATATGAATATTTATCTCCAATTTTTTTATATGAAATAACCTCTTTATTATCTATCTTTGCTGATCTAATACCTCCAAGTTTTACAGACCTGGTTGTATGAATATTTTCACCAATAATAATAAATTTTGACATAGTTATCCTTTATTTTTTTCAATCCAATTAGAAAGTTCTTTAATACCACCAAAAGGGAAAAAATGAACATTATCATAATTATTTAAATTATTTAAAATTTCAGATGGGTTGTGTTTAATTAGTTTTGTTAATCCAAATTTTTTATTTTTTATAATTAGACTCGTCGCTGAGACTCCACAAATTTTTGCATAATTAATTAAAGTTGATAATTTTGCTGGCCCAGCTATTCCTATACTAATATCAAAATTATTTTTATATTTAGTATCAGTATAAGTTTTAATTTTTTTTATCCAATCATTAGTCAAGTCAATATTCAGTGTCCATTGAGTTACTATAGAAGATTTATATTTATTTTTATAAAGCCATTGACACTTTTCATAAAGATTTTCATCAGAATCTAAATCATCAGGATTCCCTTCAGGATGACCCGCTATATTTATGTGATTAAAATCATAATTGTTAAATATTCCTGTATTAAAAATATCCATAGTTTTATCAAAAATTCCTATTTTGTTTTTAGGACTTCCACCAATAGCTAATATTTTTTTTACACCAATAGTATTTAGACCTAATAAAAAATCATTTAATTGAATTTCATTCAAGATACTTCTTGAAGGTATATGTGGAACTGGATTATAACCTTTAGTAATTAAAGTTTTAGAAGCAAGAATAATATTTTTATAATTGTCACCTGGTATAAAGGCCACATAAATATCTTTAAATTTATCTTTAGGAAGAAGTTCAATTCGTTCTAATTGTTTAGGAATAATTTCTAGCGAGTATTTAAGCATAAAAAATAATTTGAAAGAATATAATAATAATTGTAAGTATAATCTATATATAAAATAAATAAATTAAAAATAAGTAATTAAATTAGATTTATGAATAACTTTGATTTAAAAAATAAAGATGGAAATAAAATTCATAGAGTCCAGAGATCATCTGAACTTAAAACTGAAATTATTAGATTAGACAAAAGATCAAAATCAAGAAGAGGGATAAATTCTCCCTTATTATTATTTTATGGTCTTATATTTTTAATTTTTATAGGTGCTATTGGATTATTTTTACCATTTTCTAGTAATTCAAATCAATCTATTAGCCTAATAGATAGTTTTTTTATATCTGCATCTGCCGTAACAGTGACTGGGCTTACACCCTTACAATCTGAGGTTACTTGGAATATATATGGCTTAACAATAATTTCAATATTATCTATTGTAGGTGGGTTAGGATTTATGGTAGGTGCTGGATTTTTAATTTATATTTTTTTTGGGAAAAAGATTAATTTAGAACAAAAAATGTTAATAAATGAAAGTATTTCAGATAGTAGCACTTCAAAATTTAATTCAGGGACTTCAATAAAAGTAGTTCTAAATATTTTTTATATAACTGTTGCAATCCAAATTATTGGGGTTATTGCTATCTATTTTCTGTGGAATTCTAAAGATCTTAATAATAATTATAGTGTATGTTTTAACTCAATTTTTCAAAGTATTTCATCTTTCAATGGAGCAGGCTTTGATATTATCTCCGATAAAAATGGAGGAAGCATTGGATCAATTAGTCAAAATATAAATATGCTATATACAATATCTTTTTTAGTTTTTTTAGGAAGCATTGGATATCCTATTATTTTAGAATTTATAGAAAATTTTAAATTATTTTTACAATCTAAATTCAAAAGTATGTTTTTTTCTTTAAACTTTAAAGTTGTGATTTCTACTACAATATTTATGATCCTATTTGGAATGTTACAGTTTATGTTTTCTGAGTGGTCAAATATTCATACTTTAGGAAAAGAATCTGTTGAAAATAAAATTCTAATTTCTTTTTTCCATAGTTTTAATAGAACTTCTGGATTTTCTTTAATTGATTACAACTTAATACATAACAGTACAAGTGTAACTACTATGATGCTAATGTTTGTTGGGGGCGGTTCTCTTTCAGTTTCAGGTGGTATAAAAGTTGGGACTTTAACCGTAATTTTTGCTGCTTTAATATCTAATATTATGGGTAAAGAAGATATAACTATATTTAAAAGGACACTATCAAAAGAAGCTACAAGAAGAGCCTTAATAATTTTTATTTTTTCAATACTTGTTATAATTTTTTCATTTATGATTATTTCAGCTTTTGAACCTGATAATATATTTAGAGAATTACTTTTTGAATGTGTTAGCGCTTTTGGTAATGTAGGTTTAACAACAGGTATTACTAGTGAATTAAGCGGAGTTTCTAAAATTTTTATTATTTTTCTAATGATCATTGGTAGATTTGGACCATTACTATTAGCACTTATGTTCATAGGTAAAAATTATAAAGTAAATGCTAAGCCAGCATATGAAAATATCAGGTTAGGATAAAAATGAAGATAAAACCACAAATAGTTGTTGTTGGATTAGGAAGGTTTGGAACTAGCTTTGCAAGCAAAATGTATCAACTAGGTTATGATGTAATGGCTATAGACAAAGATGAAGAAAAAGTCCAATCAATGATTGGACAGGTAACATATCCTGTAACTGCGGATGCTTCATCTGAAAATGCTCTTAGAGAGCTAGGAGTTCAAGATTTTGATGTTGGGGTAGTAGCCATGGCTTCAAATATTGAAACTTCAGTTATGGTTACAGTTCTTTTTAAGACGTTTAATATAGGCACAGTTATGGCTAGAGCATCTTCTACTCTTCATGAAAGTACTTTGAAAAGATTAGGTTGCGATAAGGTTATTTTTGCAGAAGAGGAAATGGGAGAGAGATTAGCTAGTACTAT
>JAACCT010000015.1 GCA_009937255.1 Dehalococcoidales bacterium | reverse complement strand
TTACGAAATTTCTCAAGCTATTAGAGAATCTGGGAAAAATAATTTAATTGGCAAAACTGGGGAAATCAATATCCAAGGAGAACATGTCGAAAAACTAGATGAATTTGCAAATAATTTGTTAGTATCTAATCTTTCGAAAACAGGCAATGTTTTTGCTATGGGTTCTGAAGAAAACGAAACTATAATATCTGTAAAAACTAATAACCAAGAAGCAAAATATATAGTTGTTTTTGACCCTTTAGATGGATCATCAAATATAGATGTTGCAGTAACAATAGGTACGATTTTTGCAATTTACAAAAAAGTAAATTCTGACGAAACTGATAAAGCAAATCTACTGCAAAAAGGGAAAAATATAATACTTGCAGGTTACACAGTTTATGGCTCATCAACTGTAATGTGTCTTTCAAAAAAATCTAATACTTCTATGTTTTCATTTGATAATAATGGATTAGAAATTTTAACAAATGAACATATTAATCATGGTAATTCAAAAGTTTATTCAGTAAACGAATCTAATTGGAATAAATTTACGGACAAAGATAAAAGATGGATTAGTAAATTAAAATCTGGAGATTTAGGAAAATATACATCAAGATACGTAGGATCATTAGTTGCTGACTTTCATAGAAATTTATTGAAAGGTGGAGTTTTTGCTTATCCTGTAGATTCAACTACTGGCATAGGAAGATTAAGATTAATTTATGAATGTAACCCATTAGCATTTATAGCCCAGAATACTGAGGGGAATGCAACTGACGGTAATGAAAAAATATTAGATATACAGCCTTTAGATCTTCACCAAAGAGTTGGACTTTATATTGGCAATAATGAAGAAATTGAAATTTATAAAAATTCTTAAATTGCCTTAAGATCTTTAAGTATTGATGCAAATTCCTTTATTCCTTCATAATTTTTTTCAACAGTTTCAAATGCAAAACACAATCTAGCCATATTTTGACCATCACCGTTAGGAGCAAAATTGTCTCCACTAATATAACCTACTCCTCTAGTGAAAACTTCATCTCTAATTTCAGAAAGATTAGTCCCATCTGTCATCTCAAGCCAAGTATAACAACCTCCTTCAGGTGAGGACCATTTTACTTTTGTATTTGAAAAAGCTTCTATCAAACCTTTTTCCATTGATTCTTTCTTACCTTTTAGTAATCTATTATATTCATTTCTATGTGATTCTAAATTACTTCTTAAGAATCCATCAATAGCATAGGAAGTAAACTGATTGGGACCAGATCCAATCTTTACTGATAAAGCTCTATCAATCACTTCTTCACTAGCTGTAAAATATCCCATTCTTAAACCAGGGGCTATTAATTTTGAAAAAGAACCTACATAAATTACCATTCCTGAATCATCAAGTGATGCAAAAGCTGGTTCAGGCTCTCCTGCAAATCTGTTATCTACATAACAATCATCTTCTAAAATTGGAATTCCATATTTTTTACAAATTTCAATTATTTCTATTCTTCTCTGCTTTGGTAAAGTCGACCCTGTAGGGTTTTGACTTTCCGGTATTGTATAAAGCATTTTTGGATTTACACCATGTTTATTCTTAATATCTAAAATAGTTTCTTCTAATTTTTCTGGGATTAAACCTTTTTCATCGGTTGGAGAACCAACAATATTTGCATTAAAGTAAGTTAATTGTTTTGTTGTTCCCATATAAACAAATTGCTCTGTAATAACATAGTCATCAGGGTCTATTAAAGCTTGGATAAGTAATCCAATAGCCTCACCAGAACCATTACATAAGACTAGTGATTCTTTATCACATTTTATTCCCCTGTCATCCAAAAGTTTTTTAGATGTAAATTCTCTAAGTGATTCATCTCCTTGAACATGTGGATAGTATGCCATTTCAATTGCAACTTTTTGTGAATCTGCATCAACTTTAGTTCTTAGACCATCTATAAGCCCATCTAAAGGAACTCCCTCAAAAGGTGGATATGCAACAGCAAAATCATATTTAGCATGATCAGTAATGATTCTTTGTGCATCAGTGGATTTTTCTGACCACAGATTATCAAAATTAAATTTACTCATTTATAGTCCTCTTTATACAAAAAATATATTTTTTTTAGATTACATTCATAACAAAGAAGAGGCAAGCTAAAAAACCTGTATTAAATATAGGTTCTTTTTTTGCTTGAAATGAAATAACATATACTTTTGAGGGAAAAAAAGGAGAGAACAATTGGTTGAAAAATCAAACGAAGAAGAAAATGGCTTAGAAGAAGATTTTGATGATGAAGAAAAAATACACAGATCAGGTAAATCAGGCTTAGAAGATGAAGCTAACGAAGAAGAACAAGATCTTAAATCTTTCTCAAGCTCAGAATTAACAAGTTGGGAACAAGAAAGAGAATCAAATAGAGATACAAAAAAAGCTAAAGATGATTCTGAATTAAGTAATGATACTGTAAGGATGTATCTTAAAGAAATAGGAAAAGTAAGCTTACTATCTGCAAAAGATGAAGTTATTTTAGCAAGATCAATAGAAAGTTCTATTTATTTAAAAAAGATTTTAGTTTTACCATCAGATTTTTCTGAAGAAGAACTTGATTACACTAATGATTTTTATTTAAATAAAGATTTAAATTTATTTATTATAGAAAAATCATTAGAAAATATTTCTAATCTTTCTGAAGTAATAAAATCTTTGAAAAAATTTCTAAATATTAAAGAATCAATTTTACTATCAGATTTAACTAATGATGAAGGTATAAGAGAAATAATTGATGGACAAAAAGTTGATGAGATTTTCTTACAAGCCGCTAAATATGTTTCTGATAGTACAGGAATTCCACTAGAAGAAACTCAAGAAAAATTAATTGAGTGATCTATAGTAAGAAGACTGATACCGGAAAAGTTCACTAATGATTCAAAATTAATTATAGAAAAACCTATTAAGAACTTTGGTGAAATACTATCTAAAGTAAATTCTAATAATTTAAAACAACATTTACAGATTTTAAAAGAAGAAGGTGAAAAAGCTAGAAAACATTTAGGAGAAGCTAATCTTAGACTTGTTGTATCAGTAGCAAAAAAACATCTGAATAGAGGATTATCAATGCTAGATTTAATCCAAGAAGGAAACATAGGATTAATGAGAGCTATTGAAAAATTTGATTTCAGAAAAGGGTTTAAATTTTCCACTTATGCAACTTGGTGGATTAGACAAGGAATCACTAGAGCTATTGCAGATCAAGCAAGGACTATCAGAATACCAGTTCATGTAGTAGAAACTTTAAATAAAATCATGCGATCAAGAAGAGAGCTTGCTCAAGAATATAATAGAGAACCTTCTATTCAAGAATTATCCGATAGATTAGAAATGCAACCTAATAAAGTTGCAGAAATTTTAAAGATGGCCCAGGAACCTGTTTCGCTTGAAACTCCTATTGGAGAAGAAGGAGAAAATGAGCTTGGAGACTTAATTGAAGATGATTCCACTCCTACTCCTCCTGAAGTTGCTGCTCAATCATCTATGAGAAGTCATATTGATGCAGTCTTAAGTCAATTGAATGATAGAGAAAGAAAAGTACTCGAATTACGATTTGGAATAACAGATGGAAAACCTAGAACTCTTGAAGAAATTGGAAGAGATCTAAGTCTTACGCGAGAGAGAATTCGTCAAATAGAAAGAAAGGCTCTTGGAAGACTAAGATCTGACAGAGATGTTTCTGATTTGAAAGAACTTATTTCATAGTTTTCCAAAGTAGATTTAACAGAAAAAAATAGTATCCTTTTTTTAGAAAAGTATTAATAGGAGCAATAACTTTGACAAACAGATTATACTACCAATCTAATATAGAATGTAATGATATTTTTACTGAAGACTTTAAAAATTTATTAGTCAATTTACATGATAAATTCAATAATGAAGTTAAAGAAATAAGAAAAGATAGGCTAGCAAACCAAGAAAAAGCTAGAAATGGTACCATGCCTTCACCTCTTGCTAAATCTGACGCAAATGGTGAATGGGAGATAAAAGATCTTCCAGAAGATCTTAGAACCCCAGGAATAGAAATATCTGGACCTGCAAGTATAGCTTCTATGTTAATAAATGCCTTAAATCCTGGACCAGGAGGAGTAAGAGCTGAAGGTGATTTAGATGATGATGAAGATGCAGCTGGACATACACTTGAAGATTCCATATTAGCAGCAAGAAATAGAATGCAAGCAACTTTAGGAACACTCTCTTTCGACAATCCTAAAACAGGTAAACACTATGAGCTACAAACAGGAAAAATTCCTTTTTTTATGCATAGAGAAAGAGGTTTGCACTTAGATGAGCCTATGGTAAAAATAGATGGATCTCCAATCGCAGCAACTATTTTAGGAACAGCTTTAACTCTTTTTTTGGTGGAAGAGAACAACATAAAAAAGGAGATGGTGTTTATTTCTATATACCTAAAACTGAATCAGCTAGGGAGACAAAATTTTATAATAATTTATTTACTGAAATTAAGAATTCTGTCCCTGAAATTTCTAACATTAATATAAAAGCAATTATTCTAATAGAATCTTTGCCAGCTGTATTTCAAATGGAAGAAATGCTTTTTGCACTAGGAGATTATGCTGCTGGATTAAATGCAGCAAGATGGGATCTGAAAGCAAGTATTTTAGAATATGTAATGCATGATAAAGAATTTGTTTGGCCAGATAGATTTGATGTAACTATTCAAAATACTGAATTTATGTCTAACATATTCAGAAGATTAGTAGCAGTTTGTCTAAAACATAATGCAGTACCGATTGGAGGTATGGCAACAGCTCTACCGTCTAAAGATGAAGAAGTAAATATTGAAGCTGCTAAATCAATAAAAGCTGATAAAGAATGGGAAGCTAATCAAGGATTTATTAGAGCATGGGTAGCTCATATTTACCACATGGATCCAGCTTCAGAACCCTTTAAAAAATTAAGAGAATCAGGATGGGAACCTACAGACGAAATGAAAAATCCTGATAATTATCCAGTAAAAATTGATAATCTAAACGGTACATTAACAAAAGAAGGTACAAGGCAAAATATTAGAACTTTACTAGAATATATTGAAGGATGGTTAAATGGAAGAGGTGCTAAAGGAATAGACAGGTTGGCTGGTAAGCCAGGTAAAAGGCCTGCTTTGATGGAAGATTTAGCAACTGCTAGAATTTCTACAGGACAAATTGCTCAAAGAATTATACATAAATCATTTTCTGAAGACACTGAACAAGAGCACTCTTACAAATTAGTAAAAGAAATAATCTTAGATGAAACTAAAGATATTATTAAATTGCTAGGTGAAAATGCTTCAGATGATCAAATAAATAAATATGAAGATTCTTCTAAGATAGCCATGCAATGGATAAAAAATTATACTGAATTTAATTTCAGATCACTAGGTTCATATTCAAGAAAAGATTTAGATGATATAGCAAATGAAAAAGATGCTTTTTAAATTTTATTAAGCTTTCTAATTCTTTGGCCAACAGAACCTTCGCCAATTTCAGCTATAAAAATGTTACCTTTGGAGTCAACAGCACATCCATGTGCTGCTTCACATACTTCTGGAACACCTCTCCATCTAGTGATCAAGTCTCCGTTTAGGTTCCAGATAGACATGCCATTTCCACCGCCCTGTTCTACAACATAAACAATGTCATCTTGGAAATAAATATCACCAGGACCAGCTAATCCATTAGTCCATATTTCTAATAATTCTCCTTCTCTAGAAAAAATTTGAATCCTATCGTTTTCTCTGTCACACACAAATACCCTGTTATCCTCTGAAACTCCTAATTTATGAACAATTGAGAATTTACCTTCAGATGTTCCATGCTCTCCCCAAGAAATTTCATGCTCCCCTTCTTTGGAAAATCTATGAACTCTCCTATTTCCATATCCATCACTAACAAAAATTTTACCATCTGGAGCAATACTTGATCCTGTCGGCATATTGAATGGATTTCCAAGAGTACCATCTGTTGTAAGAGTAAAATTAGCAAATCCAAATTCTCCTAATTCTAATACACATTCTCCATTTGGTTTATGCTTAGTAACTTGATGAGTTTGATGATCTGTAAGCCATATAAATCCTTCATTATCAATATTTAATCCATGAGCAATTTTAAACTCTCCCTTTTGATCACCCTTATAGCCCCAAGAACCTACAAAATTACCATCATTTGACCATTTGGTTACAGGGTGTAATCCTCTAGAAAAAACCCAAGCATCATCATTTTTATCAATATCAATATCTGCACATTGGCCTAAATTCCAATATTCAGGAATAGATTTTGGCCAGCTATTATCTAATTCATACTTAAATTTACCTTCTCCAACTATCATTATTTAGCTCCTTATCCATTTTCGTAGTGAAACAACTTCTCTTGGGAGATCTTGCTTAGATCCATAAGCGGTAAATGATACTTCAGCTATATATACAGATCCTTCTGAATCAACAGATATACCGTGAGGTCCTATCAATTGATCTGGCTGTTCTCCTAAAGTTCCTTTACCAAATGAAGAAAGCATTTCTCCATTTTCATTAACAACTACGACTCTTAATCCTAAATTAGGTACTCCTTCTTGAACATCAGGAGCTCCAGCTTCAGCCACAAATATTTCTTTAGAATATTGATCAGAATAAATAGCTATAGGCCTATGAAAATGCCACTGATCAAGATAATTACCATCAAGATCAAAAATCTGTACTCTAAAATTTTCTCTGTCACACAAAGCAATTTTATTTGTATCAAAAATACTTATATTATGAGGGAGTGAAAATTCACCATTTTCTGATCCCGGCTTACCCCAACTCTTAATATGTTTCCCAGATGAATCAAATTTATGTATTCTAGAATTACCATATCCATCTGAAACAAAAATATTTCCTGTTTCATTATCTATGGCTACATCCGTAGGTCTATTAAAATAATCCCCTCCTTGCCATTTGGCCGGCTTTCCTTTTTCACCAATTGTAAAAATTACTTCCCCATTTTTTTTTCTCTTCTGAACTATATGACCTATATCATCAATAAGAAATAAATCATCATTTTTATCAATCCTTATACCGTGAGGTCTATCAAATTCACCTACCCCCCAATGATTCTTATAATTTCCTTTTTTATCAAAAATTATCAAAGGATATGCACCTCTATTAAAAACATAAACGTCATCATTCGAATCAGTAGCAACACTAGTTGCTTCTTGAAACCTCATAGGATGAGGAAGTTTAGCCCATAAAGGTTCTGGAGTATAACTATTATTTTTATTCATAAGATTTCCTTTAAATTATTTTTTTATCCATTTTCTTAATGAAATCAATTCTCCAAGAGGTTGTGGATCTTGTTTAGATCCCCAAAATGTCCACGCAACTTCACCTACATATACATTTCCTTTTGAATCTGTAGTTACTCCATGAGGGGCAACAAATTGATCTGCATTTTGACCTGGCAAGCCTTCTCCAAAATGAGTAATTTTTTCTCCTGATGGTGATAAAACTACTATTCTATTACCGAGTCCAGGAACACCTATTTGAACGTCAGGAGGACCCATTTCTCCAATATATAAATTATCATCCCCATTTTTACCTTCTGTAACTGACATTGGATGATGTAAATGCCATTGATCTAAATAATTACCATCTAAATCAAATATTTGTAGCCTAAAATTTTCTCTATCAGCTACGATTACTTTATCATTACCTATCATTGAAATATTATGAGGTAATGAAAATTCTCCATTACCAGTCCCAGGTACTCCCCAGCTTTTAATATGTTTCCCATCAGGAGTTAACTTATGAACTCTAGAATTTCCATAACCATCGGATATAAATAACTCTCCTGTTTCTGGATGTATTGCAATGTCTGTAGGTCGGTTAAACATACCTCCTTCTTGCCAAGGAGCTTCCTTACCTCTTTCTCCAACTGTAAAAACTATTTCTCCATCGTTTTTTCTTTTTTGTATAAAATTACCAGGACCATCATCTACAAGATAAATATTATCTTCACTATCTATTTCTATTCCATGAGGTCTATCAAATTCTCCATGACCAAAAGATCTTAAGAAATTTCCTGATTCATCAAAAACGCAAACAGGATCTGTTCCTCTGTTGAAAACATAAACATTATCTTTTGAATCAACTGCAACCCCTCCACAGTCACCATAAAAAGAAATCCCCATAGGAACTTTAGCCCAATTTTCTACAGGCTCATATAATAAATTATTAATTGTCATCATTTTCCCTCTCAGTAATAATCTCTATTTTCAGTAATAATAGATGTTTGATTATATTTAATGAAGCTATAACATGAAATAAATTCATTATTTTCTACTAAAGTACATTTTACTGGGTATTCCTATGAAAACACCTTACAGAGGTTATCAAATAGCATTAATAGCATTTTTATCTACAGGTTTATCTATTGGGATGTCTCAGTATGCTTTTGGACAATTTGCTACACCGTTGCAGAATGAATTTGGATGGAGTAAAACACCATTAAATGGAGCTCTTTCATTAGCATTTGTATCAGGAATTACAGGACCCATTCTTGGGAAAGCTGCTGATAAATATGGAATTAAATATGTTTTGTTAATATCTTTATTAATTATTAGTTTAGGGTTTTTACTTAGGCCCACAATTTCAAGTCTTTGGCAATGGTATTTATATAGTGCTTTGGTATATGCTGGATTTCCAGGTGCAACTCAAATAACATCTGGTAAGATTGTTCCACTTTGGTTTCCTAAAACTAGAGGAAGAGTAATGGGTGCTGTAACTTCTGGAAATAATTTTGGAGGATTTACAATGCCAGCACTAGCAGCTTCAGTTATATCATTTTCTAATTGGCAATCTGCCTATTTGATTTTTGGATTAATTATGTTAATGCTTGCTATTGCAGCTTATTTTATTATGTCTGAATCAACCGATTTAATTGAAAAAGAATCTATAAGAACTAATAGAAATCTTGAAGATCTTGATTTAGTAAAAAAACAATCTAAATGGGGCTTTGATTTAATAGAAGCTTTAAAATCTTTTAGGTTTTGGGCCATAAATATATCTATAATGATAGGAGTTTTAACATATCAAGGTATACTTACTCAATTAACTCAGTATTTAGAAGATGAGGGAATGACAGAAAGTATTTCAACTGCTTGCTTAATGATGATTGCAGTAATGGGAGTTATTGGTAAATTATCTTTTGGAAGAGCTAGTGAAAAATATACAGCAAGAAAAACTCTTATATTAAGTCTGTTTTTTCAAACTATAGGTGTGATGGTTTTATGTATTGGCAATAATTTAATAATTTTGTGGATAGGATGTTTCATTTACGGATTAGGATTTGGTGCATTTGGAGCACTTATTGCTCTAGTTTTGGTTGAACAATTTGGTTTAAAAAACCTTGGCACAATGATGGGTATAAATGCTTTTTTAACAGCAATTCCAATGGCTATTGGACCACTAATTGCAGGTATAACCCATGACCAAACTGGGTCATACAGAAATGCATTTTTTGGATTTTCAATACTATTTATTTTTTCGATTATATTAGTTTGGGTTTCTAAATTTGGTAAAGCTCCAAAATCACTAGATATCTAGTGATTTAATTATACTTTTTGCATAATTAATACTTTGAAAATCTTTATAAAATTGATCTCCATTTTGAGTCCCTTCAATAGACATATAGCCCTCATAACCAGCATTAGTTAGAGAAGTTATAGCATATCTATAATCAATTTCTCCATCTGGTAATGGAACTCTAATAAATACAGATCGTTGATTTTCAGGATGATAGACAGTCTGAAGATTTTTGCAATGCCAATAATTTGATATTGATGCAACATTATCTATACAATCTTCAAAAGTCTCCTCTGGTTGATCGTAATTCCATAAAACATTACCTAAATCAGGATTAATTCCAAAGTTTTTTCTAGATACTAATTTATGTAAATAAACAGCAGACCAAGAATTATCTATAGGGGAATTTTGATGAATTTCAACTGATAAATTTATATTATTATCCATAGCTTTATCGCATGCTTCTTGATAAATTTTCGCTAAATGATCATAAACCCACATATTAGCTTCTTTTGATGAATCTTGTGATTTAGTCCATCCACTACCTGATGCAGGCAAACTACCTACAGGGTTACCAGGAAATCTAAGTGGTGCACTAATAGCTCCATTAATGACTTCAGATCCACATAATTTACCATATTCAATTGCTTTATTCATCTTTTTTATATTTTCTGGTCCATTTTTAGCCTCAGTAAGAGTCCCTCCGCTTCTAATAGCTCCGATTTCTAAACCAAAAGATTTTACTTTAGTATTAAAGTTATTTATTCCATCTTTTGTATTACTGATTCTATCTAAAGTTTCAGTAGAAATTTCTAAGGCATCAAAACCCATTTCTTTGACTTTAGTTAGGAATTCATCAGTATAGTCATCAGGATCAATATCCCAAGGATCTACTGAATTAGGATACAAAGTCATTCTTCTGTTAGCATAACAAAATTTCATTTAAGCCACCTTTATTATAGAATTTAGCATTATTAATAAGTAATTTATTTTTTATAAGAAAAAATATATCACATCTTTAAATAACTATCTTGAGACAACTAATTAAAGAAATTTTTAATAATCCTTCAATAATCTACGTTATTGTTGGAACTTTTTTATTTTGGGTTTCTTTATATTTATATGTGCCAATACTTCCTAATCATTCGCAATCATTAGGTGCATCTGCAACTATGATAGGTTATATTGTCGCAGCTTATGCAATCGGTCAAATGATACTTAGAATACCTTTGGGGATAGCAGTAGATAAATGGGGAACAAAGCCATTTGCAATAATTACGATGCTTTGTTCAGCTTTAGGCTCATTAGGATTAGCCTTAGCATCTGATCCAATACAAATTTTTCTAGCTAGAAGTGTAACAGGAATTGCAGGTGCAGGTTGGGTTGCCATAAGTTTGTTATTTGCATCTCAATTTGAAGATAAATTAATGCATTATGCCAGCTCTTTCATGATGGGAATAAACGGTATTGCAATTAGTATATCAACACTTATTAGTGGAAGATTAGCAGATTATTTTGGAAATACAGCCCCATTCATTGGTTCATTAATCGTGAGTATTTTAGGAATGATTATTTTTTTTGCAGCAAAAGAAAGTAATAGGAAAATTGATAAAAAAAATCTTGATTTTAAAATTTTAGGTAATGGAATTTTAATTAGGATATCAATAATAGCAATTGGGTTTCATTTTGTAACTTTTGGTGTGAATTTTGGATTCTTACCAATTATTATTGAGAATCTTGGAGGAACTAAAACTAATATTGGTGATATAACTACACTCGCTCAAGTTGCAGGATTTTGTGGCATGAGCCTTTCAGCATTTTTTATAAACAAGATAGGAATAAGAAAAACTATAATAGTTGGTTCATCTTGTATGATAATAAGTCTTATTTTTACCTCTTATGTTGAAAGCTTATCATTGATTGCTTTATTGCAATTTATATCTGGTTTTGGAAGAGGAATTCTTTACACAGTGACTATAACACTTATACTAATAAGTTTTGAACCGAGTTCAAGAGGTTTAGCTATGGGAGCATACCAAGCTTATTACGCCATAGGGATGTTTTTAGGTCCTGCGCTATCAGGTTTAATAGTAAACTCATATGGAATTAATGCTATATTTTGGTTATCTGCATTAATAACTTTATTAGCGTTAATAGTAGGAATATATAAACCTTTTAAAACTGAACTTCAAGGAGAAAAAATATATGAAAAGTTATGAAGAATTACTCGAAAAAGCAAAGGAATGGAGAGAATGGTACTATGATGGTGATCCTGGAACTCCAGAGGTTGCAAAAAGCACAGAAGAAGCTTTTAATCTAATTAACGCAACTCTTTTTGGACATATTTATCAGAGACCAAAACTTGATGGTAAAATTAGATCTTTATGTACAGTTGCAGCTTTAATAGTTCTAGATAAACCAAATCAATTACCAGGTCATATTACTGGTGCTTTAAACTATGGCTGGACCAAAGAAGAAATTGTAGAATTAATAACTCAAATGCTTTTCTATGGAGGTTATCCAACAGCTGTAAATTCATTAGCAGCTGCTGCTAAAACATTTGAAGAATATGATAAACGCCACTAATTTTGGAGTAAATTTATGAATATGAGATTAGAAAAAGATTCTATGGGTGAATTACAAGTTCCTTCGAAAGCTTTATATGGGGCAAACACTCGAAGAGCACAACTAAATTTTCCTATATCTGATTTACGTTTTGGAAGGTCTTTTATTAAGGCTCTAGGATTAATAAAACAATCTGCTGCTGAAACAAATTTAGAATTAAATTTATTAGATAAAAAAATTGCAGAATCAATCATAAACTCGTCGCAAGAAGTAATCGATGGAAAGCATGATGAAAGTTTTGTAGTAGATATTTTTCAAACTGGTTCGGGTACATCTACAAATATGAATGTAAATGAAGTGATATCTAATGTAGCAATATCAAAAATGGGGGGGGAAATTGGATCAAGAGATCCTGTTCATCCAAATGATCATGTAAACAAAGGACAATCTTCTAATGATGTTATTCCTACTGCTATACATATAGCAGCAGCTATATCTATAAAAGATAATTTAATTCCATCAATGGAAATTTTAAAAATATCTTTAGAAAAAAAATCAAAAGAGTTTTGGGGAATTGTTAAAACTGGAAGAACACACTTACAGGATGCAACTCCGATAAGACTTGGACAGGAGTTTAAGGGTTATAATGGACAAATTAAAAATTCTTTAAGTAAAGTGAATTCTGCCCTAGAAGAACTTTCTGTTTTAGCTTTAGGGGGAACTGCTGTTGGTACTGGAATTGTAATGGATCCAGAATTTTGTGTAAAAGTTATAAAAAAAATTAGTAATAAAACAGGAATAAATTTTACAGAAACTGAAAATCACTTTCAATCTCAATCTACAATTGATGGGATAGTATTTGCATCAGGTTGTGTAAGAAGTTTTGCAGTAAGTTTAATGAAAATAGCAAACGATATTAGATGGTTGGGATCTGGACCAAGAGCAGGTATAGGTGACATTAGCCTACCTGAAGTACAACCGGGATCATCAATAATGCCTGGTAAAGTTAATCCAGTAATCGCAGAATCAGTAACTATGATTTGTGCTCAAGTTATGGGTAACGATCAAACAGTAAGTATAGCTGGACAAAGTGGTAATTTTGAATTAAATGTAATGATGCCTATTGCAGCACATAATTTACTTGAATCTATTGAAATATTAGCTTCAGGTTCTGAAAATTTTTCTAAACAATGTATAGATGGTTTAGTAGCAACTGAAAAAGGTCCTAATATGGTAAATCAAGGTTTAGCTATCTGTACAGCATTAGCGCCAAAGCTAGGTTATGATAAAGCTGCTAACATAGCCCATATAGCTTCTAAAAGTGGAGAAACAATTAAAGAGGTAACATTAAGAGAAACAGACTTAAGTGATAAAGAAATTGATAAAATATTAGAACCACTAAGTATGACTGAACCAAAATAATATAATAAAGGAGAAAAAAATGAGTTTTGAAGATAAATTAAAAGAATTAGGTATTGAATTACATTCACCACCTAGTCCAGTTGCTAACTATATTCCAGTACACCAAACAGGAAATCTAATATATCTTTCTGGTCAAGGACCAAGAGATAAATCTGTAAACTTTATTACTGGAAAAGTTGGGGAAGATATCACAGCAGATGAAGCTTATGATCTAGCTAAAAATACTGCGATTAATCTTATTTCAGTTATGAAATCTTACTTAGGATCTTTAGACAGAATTGAAAAAATTGTAAAAGTACTAGGAATGGTCAATTCAACTTCAGATTTCAAAGATCATCCAAAAGTAATTAACGGTTGTTCAGATTTTTTTGTAGAAGTTTTTGGTGAAAAAGGTAGACATGCTAGATCCGCAGTTGGTATGGGTTCATTGCCTAATAATATGGCCGTAGAAATTGAAATAATAGTTGAAGTAAAATAGATAATAAAAGGATATCATGCCTGATTTTAAAAAAATCAAAATTAAAAAAATAAATCATGTGGCAATACCTATAAATGATAGAAAAAAATCTTTTTCTTTATATAAAGATTTTCTAGGACTGACAATTATACCTTCAATGGTTGATGAAAAGAATGTAATCTGGTCAAAAACTTCAGATGGAACAATGATTCATTTAATTGAACCTCCTGAAGGCCCTGGAAATGATTTAGTAAAATTTCATGTTGCCTTTGAAGTTGAAAACTTTGAAGAAACAGTAGAAATCTTAAGAGAATCAAAGTATGAAATTACAATTGGACCTAATACAAGATATGATGGCCAAAAAGCTATATATATTAAAGATTTAGATGGAAATACTATTGAGTTTGCTAGTCATAATAATAGTAAACATTCTAATAGGATCGTTGATGCTTGGGGATATACTACTAACCCATAATAAAATATTTTGAATAAAAGTAATTTCTCAATAAAATCTATATTTTGGAGTGTTTATGCTCCAAGTTTTTTACTTTCTATGGGACAAGGCCTTCTAATTCCTGTATTACCAATATATGCTAGAGATACTTTTCAATCAGGTGATTTATTAGTTGGGATAGCTATAGCTGCAAGACATTTTGGAACAATGGGATTTGACATACCTGCAGGTATGTTAATTGGTAGATTAGGACTTAACAGAACTATGATCATTGGAGTTATTTTATTTGGAGTTAGTTCTATTTTTGCAGGATTAAGTGGAAGTTTTACTATTTTATTTCTATCAAGAATATTAGCAGGTGTAAGTTTCGCTTTATGGTCAATTTCTAGACATGCATACATAGCTTCAGTTATTCCTAATGAATCTAGAGGTAGAGCTTTAGCATTATTTGGTGGATTCGGAAGAATTGCAACTATAATAGGTCCATTAATAGGTGGAATAATGGCAGAATTTATATCAATAAGATCACCTTTCTTTTTTCAAGGCTTTGTAGCGCTTCTAACCTTGATTATTATCCTTAAAAATTCTCAAAAATTTGAAATGAGTGATCAAAAACCTAGTGTTGGATACTTGAATGATTTAAGAAATACCTTTTTTGATCATAAACATGTTTATTTAACAGCAGGAATATCTGCAATAGCTCTACAATTCTTGAGAGCAAGTAGAGAAATTGTTATACCTTTATGGGGAGACAATTTAGATTTGAGAAAAGATGAAATTGGATATATAACTACTCTTAGCTTTGCTGTAGATTCATTTATGTTCCCTATTTCAGGTTATATTATGGATAAATTTGGCAGAAGGTTTACAGGAATACCTGCCTTTATAATATTAGGGTCATCTTTAGTACTTATAGGCACAGTTGGATCTCCTATATTATTTTTAACTCCTTATGCCACATTAATAATTGCGGCTATTTTGTCAGGAGTAGGAAATGGGATTTCTAGTGGACTAGTCCTTACACTTGGATCTGATTTGTCACCACCAAATAATCGAGGAGGATTTTTAGGAATATGGAGATTTATTTCTGATAGTGGTGGAGCTGCTGGTCCTACTGTAATGGGAGTAGTAGCGAATAGTTTCTCATTAGCTACAGCAAGTTTTTCTAGTGGCATTATAGCTATCACAGGAATTATTTTTTTAAGATTTTTTGTGAAAGAAACTTTAGTAAAAGATAAAAAAAAATCTAAAACAAAGAATTAAGTTTTTCTAAACAAATTTTATCTTTTTCCAAAGATCTTCCATCTACCCAAGGTTTAGATTCACCTGACATTCCTTCAACTGCTCCAAGTTTATATGCAAGGTTAATCAAATTTTTTCCTTTTTGGACTGAAGGAATTAAATTCATTTTAGTTTTTTTTGAAATGCCAGCGATTAAACCATATGCACCCCAATTTGATGTACTTGCAATTATATTCTGGGTTGTTGTGATAATAGATGGACTGATACTAATATTATCCAATTGAAAAATTATATCCTTATAATTACCCATTCCAATTTCATTACCTCCATCACCTATACCAACAGTGGAAGGATGCTGTTCAAATAAATAATCTACTTTGGCATTATACTTTGAAAAATCTAATCCTTTAAAATTTTTATATTTACCGTCACTAGATAAACCAGCTCTTTCTATTGCAATAATTGATTTTGGATCATAATCTTTTATTAAATCATTAGCTACTTTACTGGATTCAGTATGTGAGGTTATAGGAAAGTCTATGACTTTTTCTTCGCTAGACATTCCTGAAATAATATTTTTAGAAAATTTATCTGTGACATACATAACTTCAAAACCAAGTTTTTCTAAAGTTTCTCCTAAAGCTATGGCCCCAGGAGGTCCATCCGTTTCAGAAGATTGGGCTGAAAAAATATAAAAACCAGTTGAAATAAAAACTAATCCTTTATTTTCTAAAATAAGATCTACAGATCTTTCTAAGTAACCTTTATTTATTTTTTCATAAATAGATGTCATGCCTCTTTGATCATCTTCTAAAATAATTTTTTCTATATCTAAATAGTCCATTATATAACTGCCATATCTTCATCTTTCAAGTCAGTTATAAACATTTTTCCAGGACTATGAGTAATCACAATTTCTAATTTTGCATTCTGTATAGCTATTTGAGGAGTAACTCCACAGGCCCAATACACAGGAACCAAATTTTTATCATCTGGAATCCAAGAATCTCCAAAGTCTGGTTTATGAGGATTTAATATGCCAATTTCTTCTGAATTTCCAACTTGTATAGGAGTTCCATGTTGATTAGGAAATCTACTTGTTATTTGAATTGTTCTAACTACTTTTTCTCTAGGAATCCACCTTTGAGTTACCACCATTTTGCCTGAAAATTTTCCAGCATTTATAGTATCTATTGAAGTTATAAACATAGGGACATTTTTTCCAGATTTAAAATATGGCAAATCAATTCCATTCTTAATTAATTCATTTTCAAATGTAAAAGAGCAACCTAATAAAAAGGTTACAAAATCTTCTCTCCATAAAGATATTATATTTTCAGAAAAGTTTAAAAATTTACCATTTTTAAAAATTTTATATTCTGGTATATCAGTTCTTATATCGGAGTTTTTTGCATTGGAAGAAGAAAATTCTCCAGGATCAAAAACTTCTATCAAAGGGCATGGTTTTGGATTTCTTTGGCAATACAACATAAAATCATAAGCAAATTTTTTTGGTATTATAACTACATTAGTTTGAACAAAGCTATTTGCTAATCCTGAAGTAGTAAAATTATTTCCATTCCTAGCTTTCAATCTGACATCTAATGATGATGGAATATTATTCATAATTAGTCTCCATTTTCTATATGATCAGCTATTTTTTCACCTATCATAATCGCAGTTGCATTTGTATTAGCTCTTACACAATCAGGCATTATTGAACAATCGGCTACTCTTAAACCATCAATGCCTATAACTCTTCCGAACTTATCGACAACAGAAAGGTTATCTTTTAAACTTCCCATTTTGCAAGTGCCCGATATATGGTGCATAGTATGAACATTAGAATTTATCCATTTAACTAACAATCCTTCGTCTTCTAACGCTTCAGGCATAGGAGCTATTAATTCATTTCTAAATGAATCAAAATTATTATGCCTAGCTATTTCATAATTAAATTTTACACCTTCAATCATTCGGTCTAAATCTGACTTATTATTTAGAAAATTATAATTTAATTTAGGTCTAGATAACGGATTGTTTTTGTTTAGAGTTAAATTTCCTGAACTTTTAGCTAAAAATAGCCCAGTAGTGATTGCTACTCTAGTTTTTCCAAAATCTGATTTATCAAAATGTAAATTATCCGCGGTCATACCTCCTGGTTGAAATCTCATAACTGAAACCATATCTAATCTATCAGATGATAGTGCGTTTTCTGATGAATATCTTAAAGCAACTTTTTGAGCTCCAACATCTGACAGATTATTATTTAATTGTTCGCTCGCATTCCATCTTAATTCAACCGCAGGATGATCTCTTAAGTTTTCACCAACACCTTCTAGTTGATGAATATGTTTAATTTCAGAATTCTCTAAAATATTCTTATTTCCAATTCCTGAAAGCATTAATAATTTTGGACTTTCTATTGCTCCAGCTGAAATAATAATTTCTCCAGACTCATATATTTCACCATTTTGAAGTTCTATTCCTATCTGTTTACCATTTTCAATTAATATTTTTTTACAAATAGAATTAGATAAAATTTTAAAATTTTCTCTTTGTAAGGAAGGTAAAATATAACAAATTCCAGTACTCCACCTAATTCCATTTGGATTATTAAGTGGCAATGGTCCGACTCCTTCTGAATAAGGATGGTTGTGATCATCTGTTGATTTATATCCCATTTCTTGGACTGTTTCATAAAAACTTAATTGGTCTTCAAGGAGGGAATCTAAGCTGTGCCTTTTCACAGGAATTGGACCTTCATTTCCATGGTATTTATTTTGAAAATCTAAATCATTTTCAAGTTTTATATAATAATTTAGACATTCTTCAAAAGACCAATTATCCAATCCTGTTGATTTCCAATTTTCAAAATCTTCAGGTATAGCTCTAAGAAAAACTTGTCCATTTATTGAGCTAGTTCCTCCAATAAGCTTACCTCTTGGAACACCCATATCAGTAAATTCAGGATTAGATATAGCTTTATATTGCCAATCAAATTCTGTTCCTATAGCTTGATTACCTGTCCAATCAGCTCCTGTTGCCATACCTTTTAAAATTACATCAGGTATATCGTCAATATTTTCAAAAGAATTTCCTGCTTCTATTAAAAGAACATTATTATTAGGATTTTCTGACAATCTAGATGCAATCACTCCACCGGAAGATCCTGCACCAATTATTATGTAATCAAAAGTTTTTTTCAAATTAATTCCTTAGTCTAATTTAAAGAAGCTCCACCATTAACATTTAAAGCTTGTCCTGTTATTTCAGATGAATTTTCAGAAGCAAAAAAAGCTACTGTTTTACCTATATCCTCAGCTGTTTGAGCTCTTCCTAAAGGTGTTCTTGCTTTTACAGCAAACTCATCAAAAACCTCTTTTGGAGACATATTTTTCAAATTTGGATTCTGTTCTATATGATTTACTGCAATAGCTTCCCAAATAGGTGTCCAAATAACACCAGGACACACAGCATTTACATTTATATTATAACTCCCTAACTCTATAGCTAGTAGATGTGTATACTGAATTGCAGCAGATTTAGATACAAGATATGGAGTTTGTACATTACCTCTATACATATCACCTAATCCTCTTGGCTTTCTACCACCATGAGAAGCAATATTTATAATCTTTCCATATTTTTTTTCTTTCATAACTTCTACAATAGCATCAGCACTATTTACCATACCCATTACATTTACATCAAAAGTATCCGCCCAATCATTCTTAGAATAATTTTTTCTCTCTGAAAATCCTTTAGCTCCAATTACTCCTGCATTAGCGACTAAAATATCGATAGTTCCGTGTACATCTAAAATTTTATCTCTAAAGTTTTCTATATCCTGAATATTAGTTACATCCACAGAATCATGTAGTACATCTTTTGATAAAGAATTTGAAGTTTTTTCAACTGATTCTCCATATAAATCACATAGAGCTAAAGTAGCACCTCTTTCATATAGTACTTTTGCAATACCTGCACCAATACCACTTCCAGCACCAGTTATCATTGCTATTTTTCCTTCGAGATCATTATTTCCCATTTATTACCCCTATAAGTGAAATTTATTTATTAGAAGTATAAGCACAGTAAAGATTAATATCAAATTATTTTATTTTATTTACTTGGTTTTAATTAGTGAACATAAATAACTACCTGTATTTTTAGTCTACTTTTAGAAAGATTTGGAATTAAACCTTTTTTAATATGTAATGATTTTTGAAGTAAATGATTAGGTCCAAAATATTAACAATTAAGTTACCCTTAAAGAATAAATATCAGGAGTTATGATTGAGTAAAAATAGTTACCAATTAAAAGAATTAGAAAAACTTGTCTCTTTAGCTAAAAGAAGAGGAATAATATTCCCCTCAAGCGAAATTTATGGAGGACTTTCTTCAGTATGGGATTATGGCCCTATAGGTGTAGAAATAAAGAGAAATGTTAAAAATCTTTGGTGGAAGTCTTTTGTCACAGAGAGAGATGATATTTTTGGTATTGATGCATCAATATTAATGCATCCAGATGTTTGGAAAGCATCAGGACATCTAGATTCATTTTCTGATCCATTAGTTGAATGTTCTGCTACTGGTAAAAGATATAGAGAAGATCACATTTTTATACTAGAGATACAAATAAAAAAAGAAAATAAATTAATTACAATAGAGGCTTCTGACAAAGATGAAGTAAAAAACTTAGTAAAAGATAAAATTATTTCTATTACTCCATTAGCCGAATCTAATAATAAAGAAAATCCTTCTCCTGAAGGTGGAATATTATCAGAACCAAGAAATTTTAACTTAATGTTTAAAACTTTTATAGGACCAGCTGAAGATTCTTCATCTACTGTATACCTAAGACCAGAAACTGCCCAAGCAATGTTTGTGAATTTTCTAAATGTATTAAATTCATCTAGAAAAAAAATACCATTTGGAATAGCTCAACAGGGAAAATCTTTTAGAAACGAAATTACTCCTGGAAACTTTACATTCAGAACAAGAGAATTTGAACAGATGGAAATGGAATTTTTTTGTAATCCAAGTGAAGATGAAAAATGGCATAAATATTGGATTGATTTTTCTCTAGATTGGTTCAAAAAATATGGTTTAAGAGAAGAAAATTTAATGATAAGAAAGCATGAGAATGAAGAGTTACCTCATTACTCAAAAGCAAGCTCAGATATTGAATATTTATTCCCCTGGAGCTGGGGTGAATTAGAAACTATATCAAATAGAACTGATTTTGATTTAAAAGCTCATTCTAAATTTTCTGGTAAAGATTTATCTTATTTTGATCAAGAAAATAATAATAGATATACACCGTTCGTGATTGAGCCAGCCATGGGAGCAGATAGAAGTGTTTTAGCATTTTTATGTGATGCATATTGTGAAGAGGAAACAGAAAAAGAAACAAGAACTTTATTAAAATTACACCCAGATGTTGCACCTATAAAGATAGCTGTATTACCTTTATCAAGAAAAGATAGTCTAACAGAATATAGTAAAAAAATATTTGATGATTTAAAAGGATTATTTACAACACAATATGATGATACTCAATCAATAGGAAAAAGATATAGAAGACAAGACGAAATCGGTACTCCTCTTTGCGTTACAATAGACTTTGAAAGCGTTGAAGAAGATAACTCTGTAACTATTAGAGATAGAGATTCAATGGAACAAATTAGAGTAAGTTCAGATAAATTAATAGAAGCCATTAATGATAAATTTAAATCATTTTAATAATAAAAAAATTGTAAGTATAATTTTAGTTTTATTATTATGTTTATCAGCTTGTTCTGATGAAAATGATGTAGAGAAAGAAGACGATAAAAAATTAAACTTACAAGAAATATCTTTTCCTAAAAGTTCTATTGATAATAAATCTTTTGACATAAAAACTTATAATGATGAAATTCTTTTGATAAATTTCTGGTTCCCTTCATGTCCCCCATGCATATATGAATTAGATATTTTAAATAGATTAGATAATAATTATGATTCAGTAAATGTATTGGGTATTCAAGCTCTTGGTTTAGACACAAAAGAAGATGGTTTTTTAATGATGGAAAAAAAAGGAGTTTCTTATAAATCTATTGCAGATGAAGATGAAAATATAATGAATCAATTAAAAATAAATGTTTTCCCAACTACTATACTTTATGATCAAAAAGGTAATGAAATAAAACGATGGATAGGAATTATAGATGAAGATGTAGTAGCAGAAAAAATTTTTGAAATAGGAATAAAATAATGAATCAATATTTTTACTTATTTTTTTTATGGATTCACAGCATGTCAGCCGGTGTTTGGCTTGGAGGATCAATACTTTATTTAATTAAATCTTTAAAATATAAAGATAAAAAAATTACATCTTTAGATTTTATAAATGACTACAATTCAATATTATTAGTTTCGAGTATAACTTTATTTTTATCTGGAGTTATAATTGCATTCGACAGATTAACATATGGTGGATATACATCATCACAAGGAATTCTACTACTAACCAAAGTTTTGTTAAGTTTTCTAGTATTATTCTTAACTTGGAATAGTAGGCATCAAACCAAAGCAAACAAAATTAATCCATCATTATTTATATCAATGATCATATATTTAATTGCTAGTCTATTGAGCATTTAATAATAAATCTTTTATTGTTTTATTACTTTTAGGATCAATAAAGGATGGAGCTATTTCTGATAAAGGATATAAAACAAATAATCTTTCTGTATATCTTGGATGTGGAATCTCAAGATTTTCATCTTTAATAAAAATATTTCCAAATGTAATTATATCTATATCAATAACTCTAGGTTCATTTATAATATTTGATCTTCTTCTACCCATTAATTTTTCAATATCATGAATTTCATCTAGGAGTTTGTGAGGACTATTTGCATAATCAATAAGTAAGACTAAATTTAAAAAATTATTTTGCTTAATTGAAACTCCATGTGGTTTAGTTTCAATCACTGACGAAATTTTTTTTATTTTAGTTATTTTTTTTAAATATTTTAGGCATAGATCTATATTTTTTTTTCTTTCACCTAAATTTGATCCAATAGATAAATAGGATTTACTATGCATTTTTTATTTTAGATTTATTTAATATATTTATAATTTTTACCACATCCATCATTTCAGAGTAATCATGAACTCTAAGAACATTTGCTCCATTTAGGATACTAAAGGCTACTGTAGCTGCAGTTCCAAAAATTCTTTGATCTATATCTTTATCTATATATTCACCTATAAAAGATTTTCTAGAAGTACCAATCATTATTGGTAAATTAAAAGAATTTTTCATGATTTCCAGATTAGACAAAATATCTTTTGAATGTTTAAAAGATTTTCCAAAACCAATACCGGGATCCAAAATAACTTTTTCTCTTTTAAAACCAGAAGTGACAAGCAACTCAATTTTTTCTGCTAAATCTTCAAGGACTTCTGGCACAATATCTATATGTTTTTGCTTTTGTCTAAAATGATTTAATACGTAATAAACATTACTATCTACTAAATGATTGATAATACTATCATCTTCCAACATAGAAATATCATTCACAATTTTTGCACCTGCTTTAATTGATTCTTTTATAACTTCATACTTTTTAGAATCAATAGAAATTACTACATCAAAGTTTTTATTTATTTTTTCAATTATTGGAATAACCCTATTAAGTTCTTCATCTTCTGATACAAATTTAACATTTTTATAAACTTTTTTAGGCCTCGTAGATTCTCCTCCAACATCAATAATATCTACACCATTTTTAATCATATTTTCACATTCTTTTTCTAAACTATAATTATTTTTGGAAAATATACCATCACCAGAAAAAGAGTCAGGTGTTGCATTGATTATTCCCATTATTAATAGAGATTCTGTATTAACAGAGAAATTTTTCATAAGATGTTCGTTTTTTTAGCCATTTTCTTCTATGAATTATTATATTTCATATTTATTATTAAGTCTGAAAATATAAATATGAAATATAAAAAGTAGTGTTTACAATTGTCTAAAAATAATAATAATAATAAGCTTCTTGAAGAACTCAAACTACAAAGAGATTCTGCCCTTAAAGGTGGAGGAGATAAAAGGATTGAATCTCAAAAGAAAAAAGGAAAACTTACTGCTAGAGAAAGATTATCTTTATTTTTTGATAATTCAGAATTTGAAGAATTAGATACTTTTGTCCAACATCAATCTAAGGATTTAGGTTTAGATAAAAAAGTGTTTGATGGAGATTCAGTGGTCATTGCTTATGGATTAGTTAATGGAAGACCTACATTTTCCTACGCACAAGATTTTACTGTTCTAGGTGGATCACTTTCTTTAGTTGCTGGTAAAAAAATTGCTAAAGTTATGGATTTAGCTTCAAAAAATGGAGCACCAATAATTGGTTTTAATGACTCCGGTGGAGCTAGAATTCAAGAGGGTGTAGATTCTCTTGCGGGTTATGGAGAAGTTTTTGTTAGAAACACATTATATTCAGGAGTAATACCTCAAATTAGTATTATAGTAGGACCTTCAGCCGGTGGTGCCGTTTATTCACCTGCCATCACAGATTTTATTTTTATGGTTAAAGAAGTTGGTCAAATGTATATAACAGGACCAGATGTTGTTAAATCAGTAACTGGTGAAGAAATTAGTCATGAAGATCTTGGTGGATCGATAGCTCATGCTACAAAATCTGGAGTAGCTCACTTTGTTTTTGATGATGAAGCACAATGTATAAATGCTGTAAAAAAACTATTAGATTTTATACCTCAAAATAATATAGAAAATTCTTTAGTAAAAGATTACCAAGAAATTGATTCTCCTATTGAAAAATTAAGATCTATAGTACCTGAGAAATCAACAGAGCCTTATAACGTTTTAGATGTAATAAATAATATTGTAGATTCAGAAGATTTTTTTGAGATACATTCAAATTTTGCACAAAACATTGTTGTAGGATTTGGAAGGATAAGAGGAAAAAGTATTGGTATAGTCGCAAATCAACCTGCTCATATGGCAGGTATGCTTGATATCAATGCTTCTGATAAAGCTGCCAGATTTGTAAGATTTTGTGATGCATATAATATACCTATTATTACTCTTGTTGATGTACCTGGGTTTATGCCAGGAGTTAATCAAGAACATCAGGGTATTATAAGACATGGAGCAAAGCTTATTTATGCGTACGCTGAAGCAACTGTACCAAAAATATCTGTGATTTTAAGAAAAGCTTATGGTGGAGCATACATTGTAATGAATGCTAAAGAATTAAGATCAGACTTAAATTTAGCTTGGCCCACAGCTGAAATTGCTGTAATGGGTCCTGAAGGTGCAGTGAATGTAATATCAAGAAAAGAAATATCCGAATCTGATGATCCTGAATCTACAAGAGAAAAACTTATTTCAGAATATAAAGAAAAGTTTTCTACCCCTTATATAGCTGCTTCTAGAGGTTATATAGATGATGTTATTGATCCTGGAGATACAAGAAAAAAAATAGCAAATGCACTAGATATATTTACAAAAAAACATTCTGAAAACCCACCAAAGAAACACGGTAATATACCTCTATAAGTATAAGGAGAAAAAATATATGAGCAAAAATGAAATGATTGATTTATTAAGAATTGCAAAAACTGAAGCTAATGGAGATCTATTTTCCGAATTATCTAATGTTTTTATAGAGTCTGAAATAAAACCTGATGGTTATCCTGAAGCCATAGTTTGGCAAGGAGGTAATCATGATGGAAAAATCAATCCTGTTGCTCATTCCCTCACTGATGCTTATGCACTTCTTGGAACTATAGCAGCAATTGATATTTTAGGACTTCCTTTTTATGCAGTTCCAATGTGGTCTCAATACAGACATGATACAAGTTTAGAATCTTTAGCTTGGTTTGGAAATATGCCTTGTACATCTATAAAATGGTCTACTGCAGGTGATGCTTATGTTAATGATGGAAATGGTAATAGAGTAGTAGTTATGGGTAAATCAGGAAATGCTCCTCTAAGAACTCAAGCAGGAGTTTTTTGTAATGTTAGACCTTATGGTCCAATAACAGTTGTTAGAAGTATGCCCTGCCTTCCTTACTCACAAAATAAATCAAAATTTGGAGTAAATGATGAAGGAATTGTTCATTCTGAAATGAATACACCAGGCATACAAATGGCTTATGCCAATAGATTATTTCTTAAACTAGTAAATGACTCAGGATCTATTGGAAGAGTAGCGACAAAACCAACTCAAGCAATGGAAGATGGTATTAATGCAGGTCTTCATTCTTGGTTACTTAAAGATACTAAATTTGAAGTAGGTAGAAAATATGCTGTTGATCCTTATGAAGAGCATAAAGAAAGAATAGATAAAATAATAAAATTATTACCAAGTAATTTTAAAGACGGTATGGAAAATTGGTCAGGTAGGATAGAGCAGCATATTGCTGATACAAACTATGGATTACTAATCTGGGATTTAATAGAAAAACAAAATACTATTGTTTTATCAACAGATCTTGATGGAGATAGATTAACTGACCTTCTTGCTGATATTTCTGATCCTCTTAGAGCTTTTGGAGATAAAGTAGCTAAACATATAGGCAAAGATATAGATATGAGAGAAGTATGGTCAGATATGGGCTATACTACTGGAAATGGGCGAGATATGACATCTGTTATGCATAGAATGGATGGTCCTCCAATTCATGAACAAACGTTAGGATCAGCTGACGCTATGTTACTAAGGCTTTTAGATGGAGATGAATGGGTTGGAGGCTCAAAACAACCTTATGATCCTCGAATTCATTTTGTTTTAATAAGAGATGCATATATTGATGCAAATCCTGACAATAATGAACTACATAAATGGCTTGATAAATCTCTTGAAACTTTCGATAAAGTTTATGGAGATAATAGACCAGGATTTTTAGATGGATATAAAGCTTTAAAAAATGCAATTGATCCATGGGGTTCATAAATAATATAGCAATATTGGAGGATAAAAGATGAAATTTAAAGTATCAGTAATAGGAGCCGGAAATGTTGGAGCAACTACAGCTCAAAGAATATTTGAAAAAAAATATGCTGATGTAGTACTTGTTGATGTTGTTGAGGATATGCCACAAGGTAAATCTTTAGATATTTTAGAATCAGGACCTGTATTAGGAACTGATAGTAAAATTACTGGTTCAAATACTTATGATGAAACAGCAAACTCTGATGTTGTTGTTATCACTGCAGGTATTGCTAGAAAGCCTGGTATGAGTAGAGATGATCTACTATTAACTAATATGAAAATTGTTGGTAGTGTTACTAAAGAAGTTGTAAAGCATTCACCAAATGCAATAATTATTGTTGTTTCAAATCCACTTGATGCAATGGTTCAACACGCGTATAAAATAAGTAATTTAGACTCTAAAAAAGTAATTGGGATGGCAGGTATTTTAGATACAGCAAGATTTAGCACATTTATTGCCGAAGAATTAAATGTATCTGTTGAAAGTGTCAATGCATATGTTCTTGGTGGTCATGGTGATACTATGGTTCCTGTTATTGGAGCAACAAATGTAGGTGGAGTTCCTGTAGAAAAAATGATTGAGAAAAGTAAATTAGCAACAATAGTTCAAAGAACTAGAGATGGTGGTGCTGAAATAGTTGCTTTATTAAAAACGGGGTCTGCTTTTTATGCTCCAAGTGCAGCAATAGTTCAAATGGTAGAAGCTATTTTACTTGATAAAAAACAAATTTTACCATGTGCTGTTTTATTAAATGGTGAATATGGATTTAATAATGTATATGCAGGAGTTCCTATAAAATTAGGGGCTAATGGTGTTGAAGAAATTATTGAAGTTGAACTAAATCCTGAAGAACATAAAGCATTATCAAACTCTGTAGATTCAGTAAAAGAATTACTTGAAATTATGAGTAAAAATTCATAAGTACTTAAATTTTATTAACTACTTCTTTGGCTGAAACAATATGTCTTCCAAGGCCTATATCTTTCTTTTCTAATCCCATTGCAAGCGCTATCATTTGTGGCATATGTATAATGGGTAGATCCGCTTTATCACCTCTATTATTACTTCTAGCTTTTCCTTGATACCCATCTAAATTAAGATGACATAAAGGGCAAGGAGTGACCATAGCATCAGCGCCTAGATCTTTGGCCGAACCTGTATTATTAGATACCATTTTTAAGGAATTTTTTTGATTAATAAATAGTACAGGAAATCCACAACATGAAAATTTTCCTGGAAATTCTATAGCTTCAGCTCCAACAGATTCAATTACTTTTTCTAAGTACATTTTTCTCTCTGGCTTTTCATCAAATCCTAATGCCTCTGATGGTCTTACCATATAACATCCATAGAAAGGGGCAAATTTTAAATTAGATAATTTTGTTGTAAAGTGAGATTCAAGTTTATCTAAACCATAATCTTCAACAAGTATCCACAGAAGATGTTTTACTTCTGTAGTACCTTTATATTCATAGCCTTCTTCTTTTAATAAGTCATTTATTTTTGCCAAATATTTACTATCTTTTTTTACTTTATGATTTGCTTGGCTAAGCACTCCTTGGCATGTAGAGCATAAGGTCATAATTGATAAGTTTTTTTCTTCAGCCATAGCCAAAGTTCTAACATTTATAGTATCTCCTAGCAATGGATTTTTTTCTTGTAAAACTCCAGCGCCAGTACAACCAGCTTTAGTTAATTCCTCAACCTCAATATCTAATTCCTTCAATACAGCCATTGAAGATGATAAAAGTTCTGGAGTTCCTCCTCTAGCTACACAACCTGGATAAAATGCATATTTCATTATTCCTTCTCCTTTATAGCTTTGGCTAGTTCTTTAATCTTTTTATTGTCTTTCGCTTTATGAGGAATAAAGGGTGGTAGTTTACCTCTAATAAGAGCTCTCAATCCAACAGGTACAAGATCTAAAAGTCTAAAAATATTAAATATTCCTGCTGATTCCAAAGCTAATCTACTTTCATCAAGTCTTCCATTAGCTGTGACTGATTTCTCAAATGAATTAGTATGATGATAACCATGAGTCTTTTTTGCTCCGATTTCAATAGCAGTTTCCCTAAGATCCATAATTCTATCCATTGGAGAAACTCCTTTAGGACAAACCTCAACACATTGCATACATCTAGTACAATCCCACATTCCACCTGCTTCATCATTTAGACAATTTAATCTTTCAGATGTTTTATCATCTCTTGGATCATAAACAAATCTAGAAGCTTTCGCTAATGCGGCTGGCCCAATAAAAGTATTATCTACTTCAAGGACTGTACACTCAGAAACACATAAACCACACATTATACAATTCATTTCAGTAAGTAATTTTTCCATAGAATCATTTGAAGCAATAAATTCTCCTGACTCTGGTTCTTTATTAGGTTGTAAAAAAGGACTTATTTGTTCCATTTTTGCAAAAAAAGCACTTAAATCAACAATCAAATCTTTGATTACAGGTTGGTTTCCCATAGGTTCAATTAATAATTTTTCTCCATTAGGTGAAAGTTCTTCTACTCTTGTTTTACAAACTAACTTTGCCTCACCATTAACTTTCATACCGCAGGAACCACATATAGAAGCTCTACAAGCACATCTTAATGCCAAAGTACCATCCATCTCTTCTCTTACATGAATTAGTGCATCAAGAACGGTAGAAGATTGATGAATATCCATTACATATTCTTGTATCCAAGTATTATTTTTTGGCTTTTCTGGATCAAATCTTTTTACATTTAAAGTTACTTCCATATTTTCTCCTAATAAACTCTTTCAACTGGTTGCCACTGCGTAATGGTTACATCTGGAGTTTCAATCTTAATTTCACCATCTTCTTTTTTATATATAAGTGTATGTTTTAACCAATCATTATCATTTCTACCAGTAATATCAGTTCTAAAATGAGCTCCACGGCTCTCTTTTCTCGTAAGAGCTCCATGTACAATTGATTCTGCACAATCTATCATATTCTCAAGTTCAAGTGCAAATAATAAGTCAGTATTATAAACTTTTCCTTTATTCTGTATTTTAATAGAATCTCTATATTTAATTTTAGTTTTTTCTACAACTGACTTTGCATATTCCATTGATTTTTGATCTCTAAAAACACCAATTCCTTCGGTCATAGCCTTAGCCATTTCATTTCTTACTTCAGAAACTCTTAAATTACCTTCTGAGTCTATAATATCCTTGATTTTTTTTAGGTCTCTTTCAACATAAGATTTTGTAGGAATATCTTCATTTGGAACAGATTTAACATAATCTGATGCCTTTTCAGCTGACCTTCTACCAAAAACTACAGTATCAAGTAATGAATTAGCTCCTAGTCTATTCGCACCATGTACACTTACATTTGCACATTCACCAGCAGCATATAATCCAGGAACTCCTGTTTCACCATTTACATCAGTTTTTATACCACCCATTATGTAATGCATTCCTGGCCTAATAGGAACTGGTTTTTCAGACATATCTATGCCTAAAAATTCAACTGAAACTTCTTGTAAGTATCCTAATCTTGTCTCAATAAATTCTTTTCCTAAATGCCTAAGATCCAGAAGAACATTTCCATCAATTCCTCTACCTTCATTAATTTCAGTTTGCTCTGCTCTAGAAACAACATCTCGAGAGGCAAGTTACATATAATCTGGTGCGTATTTTTTCATAAATCTATCACCTTCTGAATTTAAAAGATAAGCTCCTTCACCTCTAGCAGCTTCTGATAGTAATATACCTGTCCTTGCTAAAGTAGTAGGATGATATTGAATCATTTCCATATCCATTAATCCTGCTCCATTATTCCAAGCTAAAGATAAACCATCACCTGTACATATCAAAGCATTAGTAGATGGTTCACAAACTCTACCCGCACCACCTGCAGCAATAACAACTGATTTTGCTGTAATTGATTCTAACTCTCCGGTTTTAAGGTCTAAAGCTACAACTCCTCTAATTGCACCCTCATGCTTAATTAAAGATGTTACAAACCATTCTTCATAAACTTGTAATCCAAGCTTTAGAGACTGTTCGTACAAAACATGCAAAAGAGCAGATCCTGTAATAGCCCCAACAAAAAAAGTTCTCGCAACTTTTTGACCACCAAATCTTCTAGTTCCTAAGCGTCCATCTTCTCCTCTTGAAAAAATAACTCCCATTCTTTCAAGTTCTAAAACAGCTTCTCCTGCTTCTTGGCTCATTATTTCAACAGCATCCTGGTCGGCTAGATAGTCACTACCTTTGATAGTATCTAAGGCATGACCCTTCCAGTCATCACCTCTATCAGTTAAAGGAGCATTAATTCCTCCTTGAGCAGCATTAGAGTGGCTTCTAACAGGATGGACTTTAGTTATTACAGCTACTTTTAAGCCCAATCTTTGAGCTTCAACTGCACACCGCAATCCAGCTAGTCCTGCACCAATTATTAATAAATCATGATCGTACATAAAATTCTCTCCATTTAAATTATAGTATTGATTTATAGATATTAAGAGCTAATATTGTCCCTTGATCTATAATTTTATTTTCTTTTATTAATTTTATAGCTTCATTTAATGAATAATCTTGTAATTCAATCTGTTCATCTTCATCAGGATCAAGAGGTGATAAAAAAATATCTTCAGCAATAAAAATTTCCTTAACTTCATTACTATAACCTGGCGCACAATAAAATTTTCCAATTGAAAAATAATTTTTGGCTGAAAAACCAGTTTCTTCTCTAAATTCTCTATCTGCTCCTATTTTTGAAATCTCTGATTTATGTAAAGTTCCACAAGGAAGTTCAATTGTATATTTCCTTATAGGTTGTCTCCATTGTTTTACAAACAGAATTTTTTTTTCTCTTATACCAATTATCATCACAGATCCTGGATGATCAACAAAATCTTTTTTTATGATATGTTTATTAGACATTTCATATGTATCTCTTCTTATTTCCAGTGATTCAGCTTTATAAACTAATTTTGTTTCCATATTTTTTAGATATATTTACCTTTTCTAATTCCTAATTTTTCAGTAATCGTACTCCAATAATAATTTGAGGGATTTTTTCTTAAGAATTTAGCTTTCGTATCTGAAATTTTAAGACTAATTTTATCTCCAGATTTTATTTTATATTCTATAAATCCATCTATACTTATTTGAGCGTCTTTTCGAGTAGAAATAGTGATATCGCATTTGGATTCAGAATTGACTATTACTCCACCAAATTGACTCATATGAGTAGCTATTGGTTTTAAAAAATATTCGTTTGATTTAGGATCAATTACAGGACCACCAAGAGAAAGTGCATATCCCGTAGAACCTGTAGCTGATGAAATTACAATTCCATCTCCACGATATGTAGCTAAATGAACTTTATCTATTTCAACTATTGTTTCTACCATAGATACTGAAGCTCCTCGTGCAATAACAATATCGTTAAGAGCTTTATAAGTATGATTTTTATTATCAATTTTAAACTCTACTTCCAACATTGAACGTTGCTCAATTCTTACTCCATCTAAATAGTTTTGGAATTCACTTATAGCTTTTTTACCCTCAACATCTGTCATAAAACCTACTGTACCCATATTTATTCCCATAACAGGAACATCAAATTTAACAGCTACAGATACAGCCTTAAGAAGAGTTCCATCCCCCCCTATAGCTACAACAAGGTCCATATCTTCGATATTTTTAAAATCAAAATCATTTAATAATTGAAAAGAGTTTTTGGAGAATATTGATAAAAGTTCTTCATACAGATCTAAAGCTTCTTTAGAATCTGGATTAATAACTACACATATTTTTTTATACATTGCTTTAAATAGCCTTTTCTATACTCCCGATATAACAGTATCAATTAAAGATAATGCAAAATCAGGGTATACACCTAAAATTAAAACTAATAATGATGATAATGATGCTACTAAAATATAATTTTTATTGCTGATGCCTTTTTGATCAAATTTATCCGTTGATATGTATATATTTCTTAATAAACCTAAGTAGTAGTATGCAGAAATAAAAGAATTTATGACTCCTATTATTGCTACCCATGCTAATCCATTATCTACAGCTGCACTAAAAACAAGAACTTTACCCATAAACCCTACAGTTGCAGGGATACCCAGAAGGCTCAGTACACCTAAAGTAAATATTATAGATACAAAAGGATGTGCTTGAAACAGACCTTTTAATCCTTCAATAGAAGAATTAGACGTAAGATTAATAATGTACTGTAAACAGAAGAAAATAGATAAACTGGTTATCGCATATCCTATTACATAAAATAGTGTTGTTGAAGCCGCAGATGTATTTGTAATGAGAGCTATTATTCCAACTAACATATAGCCCGCATGAGCTACAGTTGAATATACAAATAATCTCTTAAGATCTTTTTGTAAAATAGCCCCTAAGTTACCTATAGTCATAGATATAACAGAAACTATAGAGAGAAAAACTATAAAGTTACGAGTATCAAATCCATCCGAAAAAATATATATAAATATTCTAATAGTAAGAACAAAACCAGCTAATTTAGATACTGTAGATAAATATGTAACAATTGGCATAGGAGAACCTTGATAGGTATCTGGAGTCCACATATGCCAAGGAGCTATTGATAACTTGAACGCAATTCCAATAAATAGAAATACTATCCCTAAAATAGTAGCAGGATTAGTATATAAAATATCCAAAGAATTTAAGTTTAAAGAACCTGTTATTCCATACAAATAAACTATTCCCATCAAAAAAATTCCCGTGGATAAAGAAGCTAAAATTAAGTATTTAAAAGCTGCTTCTAGACTAAATTTACCTCTTCCAAAAGCTACCAGTGAAATAATCGGTAATGATGCTAGTTCCAACGCTAAATAAATAGTAATAAAATCAGTAGCCATAATTACAACTAAAGAACCTACTAAAGATAAAATAAGTAAGCTTAAAAATTCAGACTTAAATTTTATTTGATTAACAATATAATCATAAAAACCTAAAATAATACAAAAGGTTAGAGTTAGTAAAATTATTGCCATAAAAATATATAATTTGTCAAATACTAAGGTTTCAAAAAATATATTTTTATTACTTTCAAACGAGAGATATTGAATTATCAGAATTAGTACTGATATAAATAACCCAAATAATGTATAAAAAACTAGCAAAGATTTTCTTTTAACAAAAAAATCAATAATTAGAACGACTAAGGAGGTTATTATTAAAATAATAGGTGAAAAAATATATGTTAATTCTTGAAATAGCATTATCTTAGAATCTCCTTAATACCCATATTGAAAAAAGTTATAAAAATACTGGGCATAATTCCAATTATAATAATAGGAATAGTAATGATGACAGCAGGTAAAATATCATAAAAATTCCCATCTTTTAAATCTTTGTAATCGTATGTGCTATCATCTTTATCTAGATTATTAGTACCAAACATTGATCTTTGTACCATCCACAAAATATAGCCTGCTGCTAGTACTACACCAAAAGCAGAAATTATCGTATAAACTGGATAAATTTTATAAGTACCTAAGAAAATCATTATTTCAGATACAAAGCCGGAAAAACCTGGCAGCCCTAAAGAAGCTAAACCTGAAATTACAAAAAACAAAGCAATTATAGGCATTTTTTTTGCAAGTGAACCAAGCTTGTTTATATCTCTTGTATGAGTTCTATCATAAATAAGACCAACAGTTAAAAAAGATAGTCCTGTAATAGTTCCATGTGTAAACATTTGCATTGCTGATCCGTTAAGAGAATATAAAGAATAAGTTGTTGAGCTTGTAATAGCTGCAAAACCTAATAATACATAACCCATATGACTTATAGAAGAAAAAGCTATTAACCTTTTTAAGTCTGTTTGTCTTAAAGTAATTATTGCTCCGTATATTATAGAAATAGTACCCAATAGAGCTAATAAACCACTCACATCAAAAATTGTAAAACCCTGTGTTTCTTGAAAAAATCCTAAATTAATTCTGAATAATCCATAACCTGCCATTTTTAGAAGAACTCCAGCTAACATTATAGAAACTGCCGTCGGGGCATCAGTATGGGCATCTGGAAGCCAATTATGGAGTGGCCATAGTGGAAGTTTTACTGCAAAAGCTATAAAGAAAAATAAGAATATAATTGATGCAGGAATTATAAGCTCTTTACCTGCAATTAAATCTGGAATACCTATTAAGTTAATCTCAGAAATAGAAACCATGGCTAGAGTACTTACTGAATCTGAAGCAAAAAGAGAAAGAATTGCTATAAGCATAAATGCTCCTCCAGCTAAAGTGAATATAACAAATTTTATAGCTGAATATTCTTTGCGACCAGAGCCCCAAATTCCAATTAACATATACATAGGAATTAATTCAAATTCAAAAAAAATAAAGAATAAAAGTAAATCTAAAGATGTGAAAACTCCAAGTACACTAGTTTCAAGAAGTAATAACCATATAAAATATTCTTTAACTCTTAATTTCATTCTCCAGGATGACATAAAAGCGACCATAGAAAGCAATCCTGTTAACAAAACTAAAGGTGCTGAAAAACCGTCAATTCCCAACAAATATGAGGATTTTATATTTATTGAATTTATCCATTGGAAATAATCAATAAATTGCATTCCTCCCAAATCTCTATCGTAAGAAATAAATAGAAATAAAGTTAAAATAAAAGTAATTATTGAAGAAGAAATTGAAATTTGAACTATTCTTTTTTTATCATTAAATATTAATAAAAACAAAGCAGTAATTGCTGGGAAAAAAACAGTTATTGTTAAAAAATAATTAAACACAATAATTCATCCTAAAATTATTAATATAAAAATTGAAATCACACCTGCTGTTACCATAGCTATACTATAGGTGTGAATTTGACCATCTTGAAATTTCAATGATCTTAAACTTATTCGACCTATAAGTTTAGATAAATTAATATTTATACCATCAAAAATATTTTTATCTATCCACTCTAAACCAGCACAAATTAGTTCATAAAAAATATTTTGTACAATAAATTTTTCATATAGATAATCAATAAAATATTTTTTATCCAAAAAATTATTTATACTATTAAAAAAATTTCCTTTATCTAATTCTGTTTTTTTATTATAAATACTTAAGCCAAATAAAATACCTACTATTGAAATAAATGTAGAAACTAAAGCTATAGAAAAGTTAAAATCATGAGATCCATGAAAATGAAAAACCTCTAGGCTTTTCTCTAAAAATAACCCAAATAAGTGTTTATCTATAAATAATAAATCAGAAAATACAGGATTAGCAAAATAACCTATAAATATTGCAAAAAACGAAAGTAGTAATATTGGATAAATCATATATTTAGGAGATTCCTCCAAATGAACATGTTCTAAAGTTTCAGGTACTGGTAGTTTTTGTTTTATAAGATCTTCTCTTTCTTTGTCGCCTCCTCCTCTAAAATCTCCGTGAAATGTTAAAGAAATAGCCCTAAACATATAAAAAGAAGTCATGAATGCAACTAATAATCCTATTATCATACAAATTAATCCTAAACTTCCTCCTTGATTATAGGCTGAAAGTATTATTTCATCTTTGGACCAAAATCCTGATAGAGGAAATAATCCAGATAAAGAAAATGAACATATTAGCATTGAATAATACGTATACTTCATTTTTGATTTAAGACCACCCATATATTTCATATTAAAGGTTCCGCTTGCGTGATGTACAGAACCAGCACTTAAGAATAATCCAGCTTTAAAAAAAGCATGAGTAAATAAATGGAATACAGCAGCTGTATAGGCTTCTAAGCCTAAGGCCATAAACATATATCCTAATTGTGAAATAGTAGAGTAAGCTAAAACTCTCTTAATATCGGTAGTCGTTAATGCCATAGTAGCGGCTATAAATGATGTTGATGCTCCAATTATAGCTACTAATATCATAATGTCTGAAATTTGAAATAAAGGAAATAGTCTTGCAATTAAAAACACTCCAGCCGTAACCATCGTTGCTGAATGGATTAACGCTGATACTGATGTAGGCCCTTCCATAGCATCGGGCAACCAACTATGTAAAGGAAATTGAGCTGATTTACCTATAGCACCAATTAAAAATCCTAAAGAAAGTACTGTTGCTACTTGTGTTGAAATTTCATTATTCACAATAGCATCGTAAAGTAAATGTATATTTAATAAATCTGGATTTATATTAAATAAATAAATGATTGAAAATAAAAACCCAAAATCACCTAATCTAGTCATTATAAAAGCTTTTTTTGCAGCAGCAGCTGCTGCTTTTCTTTCATGCCAAAAACCAATTAATAAATAAGAAGAAACTCCAACTAATTCCCAAAATATGAATAATTGAAGTATATTTCTTGACATAACCAATCCAAGCATTGAACCAGTAAAAAGTGCCATAAAAGAAAAATATCTACTAAAACTTTTATCACCATGCATATATCCAATAGAATAAATTTGAACTAAAAAAGAAATACCAGAAACTACTACTAACATTACTGAAGTTAATGGATCTATCATAAATGAAAAACTTAAATCAACATCTCCAATATTTATCCAATCAAATACTATAGTTGAAGAAGCATTATTTAAATTAAATATTACTATCAAAGATAGAAAGAAACAGACACCTATAGATATTACATTTAGACGACCTGATAAATCATTTTCAGACCCTAAAATAGTCCGTAGTAGTAAAGAATTAATCAAAAATACACTGAAAGGAATAAAAAGTATTAGTAATGTAATTAGTTCAATCAAAATTGCTTCCTTATTTAAATTTTTCTTATTATTTCATCAGCTACATGCTCTCGACCTTTAGGAACTAAAATTCTAAAAGTAGACGTTTCTGACCAATCTAATAATCCTTTTTCAGGCATAATTTTTGTTGGTAACCCCTCAGCTTCTAAAAGATTTTTCCATGTTTCAGCAATAGTTAAATTATTTACTTTTTTATAATCAATCCACATTTAATTTTTCATTTCTGAGAGATCACTGAGCTCTATCGTAGACTTAAATTTACCCAATGCTAAAACTAAGGCTAATGCTAATGCTGTCTCTCCTGCAGCAACAGAAATAATAAATAAACCCAGTATATTACCTGACAAAACATTAAAAATATTTTCAGAACTTAATGATTGCAATATAAAATCTTCATGAATACTATATCTAGTAAATCCTACAGCTGCCAAAACAACTGAATTAAAAATAAGTTCTAGAGACATTAATGTTATGACTATATTCTTTCTAGTAAGAAGACCAAATATTCCTATAGAAAGCAGTGCAGCAGAAAAAATTAAAATTATTTCTAAGGTCATATTATTTCTTTAACTCCTTCTTCATCATTTTCTATGGTATTTTTAGTTATAGTAATTGATCCAACTACACAAGCCACAATTATCAATCCAATTAGCTGAAGCGATATAAAATACCTTGTAGATAATAATGATCCTAAAGGAATAATTGAATTGTTGAATAAACCTTCTCTAACTTCATTAGCAGGAGTCTCTTCATTGGCGAAGGTAATAGTTTGATCTATAGGATTTTCTCTATATTTTTCAAATAATAACTCTTTTACTAATGGATCTTTTATATTTTCTTCTGATGACCAATCAGAATTTAATATAACGAATGAAAGTACTATAAATATCAGAAGTGATGTAACAATAGATAAGAAAAAACTAAACCCCTTTGTAGTTGAAGAAGCAGTTTGTAAATCCTTCACTAGCAATATTGAAAATGCCATTAATACAGAAACAGCTCCTACATAAACAAGTATTTGTACAGCACCTAAAAATTCTGCATTAATTGCAAAATAAACTATTGAAACACAAATAAAACTTAAGGCTAAGCATATAGCTGCTCTAAAAACATTTGTTTGAGTTACCACATATAACCCACTCAATGTTCCTACAATAGAAACAACTATTAGAAAAATATTTAACAAAGAATTATCCATCAGTCTTCCTTTTGTTGACCCATTTCTCTTTTATTTTTTGATAGCTTGGTTTTTCATGCCTTCCTGCATCTTTAGAATTAGACATGCTTTCTTCCCATGGATTATATTCGTTGGATTCAAATTGAGGTCTAAACCAACTACTAGGGTTTTTATCTTGAGATGTTAATGTTTCTTTATCAAGTACTAAATTAACTCTTGAATAATTTCCTCTTTCAAAATCAGTACCCATATGCAAAGCATCATATGGACAAGCTTCTACACACAAACCACAAAACATACACCTACCTGTATCAATATCAAATTTATCTATAGCGTAATTTTCTCCAGCCTGCATATTTTCTCCAGCAGGATGAGTAACTATCTCAATAATTCCTAATGGACAGTATTTCGCACATGATGCGCAAGCTGTGCATCTATCATCATACCAAACAAATTCATTACCTCTAAATCTAGGAAATTGATCAATTTTAACAGGAATTGTTACCATTCCAATTATTCCCATTAAAAATATTTTAGGATTTTCTTTTAAAATTTGAAATATAGATTTATTAATATGTTTAGAATAAGCTAATAATCCTACTTTTTTATCTGGATATTGTATTGTGAAAATAGGAGTAAATAAATTTTTGAAAGTTACTGATAAACCTTTGATAAGTCCAATTCCTAACATTATTTACTCACTTTCTCAAATTTTGGAGAATCTGAACCTACAGGATACATTGAAAGTTTTTCTTCATTTTCATCATAATTTTTTGTTTTAAGTAATCTAAGAATTATAAATATAAATGGTACAGTCAGTACCCAATTGAATATTGCTATATATAATAATCTATTAGGATCAGATTCTGTCCAAATAATAACTGACACAGAAGTAACTATTATATTGATTAATGTAAGCTCAAATAATCCTTTCCAAGCAAGATTAAGAACTTGATCTATTCTAAAACGTGGCCAAGTTGCTCTTATCCAAATTATGACAAACCATACTGCTACTACTTTTATAGTCAACCAAAATATTCCTGGTAAAAAAGGTCCATTGGGACCACCGAGGAAAAGAGTAGAAAAAACTGAAGATGCAGCTATAGTTGCTGCAAATTCACCAAGATAAAATAATCCCCACTTCATACCAGAATAATCATTTTGATATCCAGCTGCTAATTCTGATTCTGCTTCGGTTAAGTCAAAAGGAGTTCTATTGATTTCTGCTAAAGATCCAAGAAAAAAAACAAATGCTGCAACTGGTTGCAAAAGTATAAAAGGTACTTTTTGAAATATAACAATATCCATAACTGACATAGATTCAGAAATCAAAAGTATTCCAACTAATGATAAGCCAACAGGAATTTCATAAGATATTAACATAGCTACAGATCTCAAAGCAGAAAAAATTGCTATTCTATTTGCTGAAGCCCATGCTGCACAAATTATTGATAAACCGCTAATAGAAGTTATTGCAAGTATAAACAAAGCACTAACATTTATATCAACAGCATATAAGCCTACTCCAAAAGGAATTACAGAAAAAATTATAAAAACTGGGATAACAAGTAATAATGGAGCAATATTAAAAATATACCTATCTGCTTCTTCAGGTACTATGTCTTCTTTAAACATAACCTTTACTGCATCAGCAACTGAAGTTAATGTTCCTAGTGGTCCCCATCTATTAGGTCCACTTCTTTGTTGAAATTTACCTAACAACCTTCTTTCTCCCCAAATTGCAGCTAAAACTCCACCTAAAACAGCATTTATAACAATAAAAGCTGACAATGAGCCTGCTACAAAAGTAAGAATATAATTTTGGTATTTAAATTCAGAAATAAATAAACTTAAAATAGTCTCTAATATGTCATAAATAAATTCAAACATTATCTATCTACTTCCCCCATATTTATATCAATACTTCCAAAAGTTACAAACAAATCACCAAATAAAGTTCCAACTAGCATTTCTTTCAATAAAGTTAAATTAATTAGAGAAGAGGACCTAACATGCCATCTATATGGTGAAATAGATCCATCAGAAACTAAATAAAATCCCAATTCACCTTTTGATCCTTCAATTGCTGAGTAGCAATCACCTATTGGAGGTTTTACTAAATTTGGAACCTCATCATGATGAGGCCTAATAGGACCAGGTTCGATTCTTTCAACACATTGTTTTACTATGCTTAAACTTTCTTTCATTTCTTGAACTCTTAGGATATATCTAGCATAGTTATCCCCTGCTGTATGCGTAGGGACATTAAATTTTATTTGATCATAGTAATCGTAAGGGTCTGATTTTCTGAGATCCCAATCTACACCTGTAGATCTCAGTATTGGACCAGTTATTGAAGCATTTAAGGCTTGCTCAGCCGTTAGCGTAGCAACTCCTTTAGTTCTTGAAAAAATTATTTCATTAGATGAAAGTAATTTTTCTAATTCTTCTATTTCTGAAGGAAAATTTTGAGTAAATTCGGATAATGCATCCCAAAATTGTACTGGAGCATCCATAAATACTCCTCCTGGCCTTAAGTATGAATTGGTAATCCTAGCTCCACATAACATTTCAAACATTTGTAGGATTTTTTCTCTTTCTCGCATTGCATAAGTTAGCGGTGTTCCCCAAGCTCCTAGATCCTGAATTAAAAATCCTATTGCAACTAAATGACTTGCTATTCTTTGAAGCTCAGAAGCAATCATTCTAAGCCATACTCCCCTTGGTTTTGGCTCTATATTTGCTAATTTTTCTAATGCAAGTATATATCCTTGATTATTTAGCATTGAAGATACATAATCCATTCTGTCTGTAAGGGTTACTATTTGAGTATATGTTCTTTCTTCAGCTAGTTTTTCAGAACCTCTATGTAAATAGCCAAAAATTGGCTCAAGATCAATTATCGTTTCGCCATCAAAAGTAACTCTCATTCTAAAAACACCATGAGTAGAAGGATGTTGAGGTCCAAGATTGATAGTTATAGGTTCACTTTTAACTGACATTATTCTTCTTTCATATCTCGAACTACAGATTGGCTATTAGTAACAAAATCTTTTCTTAAAGGATGACCAGGAAATCCATCCCATAGTAGAATTCTTTTCATATTTGGATGATTATTAAATTTAATTCCCATCAAATCATAAATTTCTCTTTCTTGAAAATCTGCGCCTTTCCAAATAGAATAAACACTATCAATTTCAGGCTCGTTTTTTCTACCAAATCCTAGTTTTACTTTAACTGTTGCTTTAGTAAGGGTAATCAAAGATTTTAGTTGATAAACTACTTCAAAATGATCGAAGTAATCAACTGCAGTAACAGATGATAATAAATCAAAAGAAAAACCTGATGTTTCTTTTAAGAATTTCATCGTTGAATAAATTTTTTCAGCTTTTATATAAACATCTGTTTCATTGAAATTTACTACACTATCTTCTATATTATTAGATATTTCTTCAGATAATAATTGACCATTCCAAGTTTTCATAAATTATACTCCACCAGCTTTAACACCAGACAAACTATATTTTTTTATCTTTTCATGAAGTTGCATTATTCCAAACAATAATGCGTCTGGTCTTGGAGGACATCCTGGAACATATACATCTACAGGCACAATATGATGTACACCTGGCACAACAGAGTAACTTTCGTAATAAGGACCACCAGACGTGGCACAAACGCCCATAGAAATAACCCATTTAGGTTCAGCCATTTGATCATAAAGTCTTCTTAAAGGTACAGCCATTTTCCAAGTTACAGTACCAGCAACTATCATAAGATCAGCTTGCCTAGGAGTTGCTCGAAAAACTTCCATACCAAATCTTGAAATATCAAATCTACTCATTGCAGTTGCTATCATTTCAAATGCACAACAAGCTAGTCCAAATTGTAAAGGAAACAAGCTTGACTTTCGTGCCCAGTTTAATAATTGATCTACAGATGAAACCATAACATTTTTATCTAAATCATCATTATTAATAATTGGTTCAGGAAAGGGAGAAACATGGGTTGATTTCATAGAATTTATCAACCCTCCTTCTTCCTTATCTAGTTGAGTTGTAGATAAATCTAAAGGAATTCTATCTATTTTATCCATTCTAAAGCCCCCTTTAACCAAACGTATACAAAAGATACAGTAAGAACTGTTAAAAATACAAGTACTCCAATAAAAGGTAAAACACCCCAAACACTAGTTATATAACCATGACTTACAGCCCAAGGAAATATCAAAATTGTTTCTACATCGAATGCTACAAATAACAAAGCATAATAAAAATATCCAAAACTAAACAAAGATGGCTTTTCGCTAAAGGCAGGATGACCTCCTTCGTAAGCGGCTTTTTTAATCTTTGTACTTCGACTTGGAGTAACTCCAAAACTAGTTCCAAATTTTGCTGCTGCTAACATTCCTATAGGAACAATAACGGATAATACAACAAAAAGGAACAGCAAACTATATTCAGTTAGGTAACTTTGATTCATTGAATGTAAATCTCCTGAAATTTACCAATAAATTTTCTACAAAATGTAAATGTTCTATACTTTAGCTAGAGACTCAAGTTTATTTATAACTTTTGCTTTTAATTCTTTAGCTTCCATAATATCTGGAGACTTGCCCTGTTTTTTCTTATCCCAAAGTACTTCGTTATCAACTGTTACTTTAAAAGCTCCAGCAGTTCCTGGTTTCAAGGATATAGCTATTGCAGTACCTGCTGCTTGGAAAAGTTCACTGGTCATCCATGCTGCTAAATTAGCGTAACCACAAGGAACACAATATTCAATTTCTGCTTCCATTTTCCAATCTGCCATAAAAGACCCCTTTATAATTCAATTTCATTTTTATTCTATAATCTACTATAATCTTATAAAAGGTAATTAATAATGCAACTGATGAATAGTGCATTTTAGGTAAATTTATGAAAAATAATAATATTATAAGTTTAAAAAACGTAATAAGAGAAGATATTCCCCAAATTATAAAATGGCTTGACGATAAAGATATTTATGAAAACTGGTTTGGCAAATATACTTACAATGAACCTGCACATTTAGGATATGAGCCCAAAAATATGATTAATGCAACTGAGGCTGAATGGAATGAAGTTTTTCATGATCCCCATCATGAACCTCATAGATCTATTTTCTCTATTTACTTAAATTCAAATCATATAGGAGAAGCACAACTTTCAATTGATGAGTCATTAGGTGATTCACAAATTTCTATATTAATTGGAGAAAAAAAATATTGGCATAAAGGCTATGGCACTGAAGCAGCTTTAGCTTTACTTGAACATAGTTTCTTAAATCTTGGAATGTATAGATGTTGGGTTGATATACCTGAATTTAATATAAATGCGGTAAAGTTATTTGAAAAAATTGGTTTTATACATGAAGGAACCTTTCGAAAAAGTAGACCTAGAAATGACCAGCGATTTAACTCTGTTGTAATGGGAATATTAATTGAAGAATATACAGGTAAATATCCTGATGGGATATCAAGCCATGTTACTGAATGGGATGGGCAAAAAATCTAATCATCCCAGAATTTTTTTTGCATAGCATTCAAATATTTATATGCAGATCCTGTATTTACCATCACAACTTTATCTGACTTTTGTATAATATTATTTTCTCTCAATTTAATTGTAGCTGACACTACAGCACCACCTTCTGGGGCTGCAAAAATACCTTCTTCACTTGCAAGTAATGATACTCCATTAAGCATTTCATCATCTGAAATTCTTATAGCTGTACCTCCACTTTTTTTTAAAATATCAAAAATTATAAAATCACCTACTGCCATGGGAACTCTCATACCCGCTGCTAAGGTTTCTGGATTTTTAAAAGGTTTTGCAAATTGTTGATGTTTCTCAAATGCATCAACTAAAGGAGAACATCCTTCAGCTTGGACACAGATCATTTTAGGTTTCTTATTATCAATTATTCCCATCTCTGAAAGTTCATCAATTGCTTGCCAAATTCCAACAATACCAGTACCTCCACCAGTTGGATATATGATTACATCTGGTACTTCCCAATTTAATTGTTGAATGATTTCAATTCCCATAGTCTTCTTTCCTTCTACTCTGTACGGTTCTTTCAAAGTTGAGATATCAAAAAGATTATTTTTTTCTGCTGCAATTGCAGAAGCTTTACCTGCATCAGAAATATAGCCATCAACTAAATCTACTTTAGCTCCGAAAGCAATACATTCCATTTTATTCGAGATAGGAGCATCTTTAGGCATAAAGACATTTGCTGTAATTTTTGATTTTGCGGCATAGGCAGACATTGCTCCTGCAGCATTTCCTGCTGAAGGCATTACAATTCCCTTAATCCCATATTCTTTAGCTTTAGAAACAGCTGCTGACAAACCTCTAGCTCTGAATGATCCAGTAGGATTATTACTTTCGTCCTTAACATACAAATTATCAATGTCTAATATATTTGAAATATTATTCATGGACATTAATGGAGTATTACCTTCTCCTAAAGATACTATGTTTTCATTTTCAAATACAGGTAATATTTCTTCGTATCTCCACATATCATTTCTTCTTTTTATCAAATTATTTTTAGTAAATGTTTGTTTTGCTTTTTCTAAATCATATCTAGCTAACAAGGGTTTTTCGGAATTTGGACTTAATCTTCTAGCTATATCATTGGAAAATTTTTCTCCAGTTAAAGAACACTCAAGAAAATTAAATGTACTTAGTGTTTTAGTCATAGTTCCTCAAATCAATTATTATTTAATATTTTTAAAATCTAATTTTAAGTCTAATATATCTTCAAATTTTGATGAAATAATAACTGCTACCTCTTCCAAATCATACTTAATACTACTTATCTTTTGAACGGATGAAACATTAAGATTTGGCATCCCACATGGTATTATTTTTTCATAGACTTTTAGATCATTATATATGTTTAAAGCAAAGCCATGCATTGAAATATTTTTAATAACTTTTATACCTAAAGCTGCAATTTTCTCACCTTTTGGAAGTAAATTTTTATCATATTTTTCATTCGGATCACCATTAACCCAAATCCCTCTTCTTTTTTTTACTCTATGTGAATGAATATTATAATGTTTTAAAGTTTCTATTATTAAATCTTCAATAAAAGTTACATATTCTAAAATACCGGAAAAATATTTACTAATATCAATAATTGGATAGCAAATCAATTGTCCAGGATTATGTAAAGTAACTTGCCCACCCCTATTTGACTTTACATAAAAAAAATTTTTATCAATTGAGTTTAATTTATGTATTTCTTCTTTAGTAATTTTTTCTTGAGATCCATAAGTAATAACATTGTCATGTTCCAAAAATAAAATTTTTTGATTTATGGGATCAGATTGAGATTTGAAATTTATTTCTTCTTGAAGAAGCATTGCTTTTAAATAATCTAATTTACCTAAAAAAAGTGCCTGTATATTTCTTGTTTTATTTTCCATAATTTATCATAATTAAATTATTAAATTTAATTTTAATTATAGGAGATTTAAATCATGAAAATTTCTAAAATATCAACTTTTTTTATATTAGTTATAATTTCTTTAGCTTCATTAGGATGTTCAAATGAAAATAATACGATAGATTCGGGAGTTCCATCTCCTCCAAGTGGTAGTATAGATCAATCAAAAGATTATACTGCAGTTTTTGATACACAAGTTGGTATTTTTGAAATAATACTTTATGATGATCAAGTTCCTTACACTGTAGAAAATTTTATTAATTTATCAAAATCTGGCTATTATGACAAAACAACTTTTCATAGAGTGTTACCTAATTTTATGGCTCAAGGAGGTGATCCCAGCGCTACTGGTGCAGGAAACCCTGGCTATAGGTTTGCAGATGAGTTCCATAAAGATCTCAGACATGACAGTGAAGGAATACTTTCGATGGCAAATTCTGGAGTAAATAGTAATGGAAGCCAATTTTTTATAACATTTGCTCCTTTACCATTGCTTGATGCTTTTGATGAAAATAACAACTTAAAGAATTGTCCCAATATGGGTGTTTCATGTCATGCAGTTTTTGGAAAAGTAATAAAAGGTATGGATATTGTAAAAAAAATTAGACTTAGAGAACCTAGCAGTGATCCTTCTCCAGGAACAATAATAAATAGTGTAAAAATTATTGAAAAATAATATTTAGATATTCATATATGGAATCTCTTTAACAAATCTTACTTGTTTACCGGCAGAGCCTATCCATTCATTATTAGTTATTTTTATTTTACCTACAGCAGGCAGAGAATTAATTCTAATACTAGGATCATTTTTTACAGGATTTATAATAATAAAAGCTTGATTATTATCAAATTGAAAAGACCCTCTATTATAGGGTAAATTTATTATATTATTAAAATTTATTCTTTTAGGATGAATTATTTTTTCTAATATAGGTCTCTTTATATTAGAAAAATCAACAATTATATTTTTATCAATATCAGTTAAAAATCCTGAAATATTAACTTTCCTAAAATAGTTCAAAACAACAAGTAAGATAGAAATAATTATGATTAAAAAGATAATTGAATAATAATATCTTAATCCAAAAATATATAGAAAATTTGTATTTATTTGAGAGTTAATTTTTATAGTAGGAGTTCTAAATTCTTTCTCTAAATAAGTAGTTTCTAAATATAAATCTAAAGAAATAACTTCATCTATTTTCTTTTGTGTATCAAAATAAATTTCAAAAATATAAGATTTTTCAGTATCATTTAATTTTATGGGTTTAATAATTAAATTTTGAGAATCTTTTTTATCTATTAGGCTAATATTTAATTCTTCAACTCCAACTAAGTACGGATAAGAATTAACCTGAGTTTCAAAAGAAAGAATTAAAAATTCTTCCCCAACTTTACCTGAAACATCATTTATCTTAGTAATAGAAATTTCAGGATAATTTTCTACTTTTATTTGATCTTTTTGTTCAACAGTTGTCGATAAATCTTTCCATTTAAGGGTGTAGTCTATATCTATAATTGATTGTTCAGATACTGACGGTAGAATTGCTGTATAAATTCCATCAAAAGACGTTTTATCTCCTTTTTCTCCTATATCATTCATTATTTGAATAGTTTCAGTACCTTTAAAGTCTTTTATTCTAACTTGTAATTCAGCATCACTAATATTGGACAAAGTATTTTCTAGATAAACACCTACTTCTAATAAAATTTCAGAAGATACTGGATAAATTTTTTCTCCAAATGTTTTGAGTTCCAACGGATTATATACATCTGTATAGACTTCAAATTTACCAGATTGACCAGTTGTAATTATTGTCCATGTTCCAGAATCGGGAGAAATAATATCTAAAAAAAGAATTTTATCTAGTTCCCAAAAATTAAAATCTGAACCTTCCCTTAATTCAGTTCCATCAGGACTAATTAAGGAGATCTTTGTTTCTAAATCTTGTCTATAAATACCTATCTTTAATTTCTCGACAGTAGGAGGAATATTAAGAAAATTAGAAAGAGGTTTAGAATCTAAATTAGTTTCAACAAATAATTTAGGATTCGTAAAAAAGAATTGAATAAAATCTGTGTAAGATTTATTTGTGCCAAAATCTATAAATTTTCCATTTGTATTTGAGGATACTTTACGAAAAGCTTCTCTATTTGCTACTAGAGAAGAAGGTAAAGCCATAATATTTAATTCAATTCCTGAAGTACTATATAGTTCAGAAAGATTATTCAGTTTTATTTGAGTAGATTCGTCAAGGTTTTTAATTTTAATTGGAGAAATTAAAAAAAATTCTGAATCTGATATATTAATATTTTCTGCTATATTAGTAAATCCATCTGAAATAGCAAGATAGTGATTTGAAGCATCAAGATTTTTTTTAGAGATCATTGCATTAAAAAAACTATCAACTTCTTGCATAAGATTCTCACGTGACAAGATTATTGGATTAAAATTAGTTTGACCATATCCTTGCAAAACTACTATTTTTGTACTATCTAATAAAAAATAATTAGAAATTTGTAAAAGTATATCTTTAGAAGTTGAAAGATCATCATCATCATTTAATGCATTGATATCATAAGCTAAAAAAACTGTAGATTTTTCATCATTTTCTTCTGCATATAAATCATCTAATGCGACAAAACTAATCATGACCATCAAAATACTAAATATCCCATAATTTAAAAACTTTGAAAATAGACGATCGTAAGTAAATAATTTTTTTAGAGAATGTTTCATATTAAAATGATAAACTTTTTTTATAAATATTGCCTTGAAAATTTCATTCAAGATATTAATAAAAAATTTTATAGGATTATAAATATAATGAAAATTACAGAATTAAAAACTACACTTTTCGAATATTCACTTGATAGAACTATGGGTGATGCCAATTCACCAAGAGGTCGAAAAAAAGCAGGGAATTGCTTAGTCGAAGTATTTACCGATGAAGGTATAAGTGGAATTTCTATAGGAGGTGGCGGTTCTATACCTCAAATAAAAATGTTATTTGAAGGTGTTTTGTTAGGTCAAGATCCTCGAGCTGTTAAAAGCTTATGGAAAAGAATGGTAGACAGATTTTTTAAGGGAGGACATGATGGAATTGCAAATGATGCTATCTCTGTATTAGATGTTGCATTATGGGATTTAAAATCAAAATATAATAATGAACCTCTTTGGAAAACTCTTGGAGGAAATAATGAAAAAATTAACGTTTATGCCTCAGATATAGCTCTACCTATAAGTGATGATGATCTTTATCAATGGTACTTAAAAATGGCTACTGAATATGGCTTCAATGCAGGTAAGTTGAAAGTAGGATTAGATCAAAATTCTGATCTAAAAAGATTACAATTGATGCAAGACGCATTAAAGCATTCTGGAAAGGAACCAATTTTATATATTGATTCAAATGAATATTGGTCTCCAAAACAAACCATCAGAAAAATATCAGAAATGGAAGAAAGATTTACACTTGGATGGATTGAAGAGCCAGCAAGAAGATGGGATTTCTTAGGATTAAAAAAAGTTTCTGATGCTCTTCAAACTCCAGTATGTGCAGGAGAAAACTTGGATACTCTAGGAGATTTTTTACCTTATTTCCATCATAGATCAGCTGATATTATTCAAGTTAGTCATGGAATGACTGGAATAACAGGAGCAATTCAGATTGCTGATGCAGCTTTTGGTTTAGAAATTCCTGTTACCTTAGGAGGATCTTTTGGAATTATTCATTCACATATTGCGAATGCTATTCCAAATTGTATTACGCTTGAAGTTCCTCATTCAGAGCCCGAAACAAAAGTTTTTACATCAGATGTAAAAATTAAAGATGGATATGCATTTGTGGGTAATAAACCAGGTTTAGGTATAGAGATAAATTTTGAAGAACTATCTAAGCATAAAGTAAAAACTGTTTCACAAAGAGCTGGTCCTAGTCCATATGGAAGAAGACCCGGAGCTGGTCTATATGAAATACCACCCTCCAAGGAAGAAATAAGTGAGGGGCAGTCAAAATGAAAATTATTGATTATAAGTTAGAAAAATATAAAGAAATCTTAGATCGACCGTTGGGTGATTCTAATGGACCCTCAGGAGAAGATTTAATATATTCAAGCATATTAAAAATACAAACTGATGAAGGTATTACAGGTATTGCACCAATAGGAAACGATTATGTGAAAGAATTTTTTCCATTACTTGAAGGAAGAGATCCAAGGGAAGTTTTTTCAATATGGAAAAAGATGATAGATTTTGTATTCAAAGGAGGAGATGAAGGAGAGGCTCATGCTGCTTTATCTGCAATAGATATCGCACTATGGGATTTGAAAGCAAAAATAAATTCTGAACCTTTGTGGAGAACATTAGGTTCAAGTGACCCAAGATGTAAAATTTATGCATCTGATATTGGATACAACCTTACAGACGAAGAACTTTACGCCTTTTTCTCAAAAATGGCAGATAAAGGAGTTGATTCTGCTAAAGTAAAAATTGGGATTTCTTTGGAGGATGATATAAGAAGAATTGGAATTGTCTATGATGCCTTATCTAAAATCACAAAAAGACCTAGAATTATGATTGATTCAAACGAATATTGGTCTGTGAAAAAAGCTATTCAAAGCATTAATAAAATTGAAGAAAAGTTTGATATTTTCTGGGCTGAAGAACCTGTTAGAAGATGGGATTATAAAGGACTTAAGATGGTTTCAGATAATATTAAAGCAGCTGTATCGACTGGAGAAAATCTAAATAATGTAGGTGATTTTTATTCATTGATAGATAACCAAGCCGCAGATATATTAAATGTTAGTACTTATCAGTCAGGAGTTACAGGATTAAGACAAATAAGCAATCTAGCTCATGCATATGAGATTCCTGTTACTACAATGAATTGTATTGGAAATTATAATGCTCATATTGCTACATCAATTCCTAATCATGTGATGATGGAAGTCGTTGATCCTGGAAGAGAAAAAGCTTATTCTAAGTGGAATGATAATATTTCAGATGGTTATTTATTACTAGATGAGACACCTGGAATTGGTTTAGTTATTGACGAAAAATCATTATCTGAATTAAAAAATCAAAAAATTGATAGGGCACCTAAAAAACCATGGGGTAGAAGAAAAGGTGCAGGATTATATATTCATGATTTTGAAAAAAACGAAGTTAATTGGAAAGATTAGAAAGAGAGATATTTGATGAAAATCACTAAAATTACAAGCCTTCCAATTCAAGATGAAGAAGGAAGAATTTATTTTTTTGTAAGAGTGGATACAGATAAAGGGATACATGGTTTGGGTGAAGTGGGTATAGCCCGTCAAGGAGAGGCTATTGCCAAAGCAATAGAACATTTAAGTGAAATTGTTATTGGTGCTGATCCTTGGGAAACGGAAAGATTATGGCAAGTAATGTTTAGAAGCTCTTTTTTCCCTGCAGATAAAGTTTATTCATGTGCAATATCTGCAATAGACATAGCTCTTTGGGATATAAAAGGTAAATCAGTAAATATGCCCGTATATAAATTATTAGGTGGCCCTTATAGAGATAAAGTTATTTGCTACCCTCATACACAAGGAGAAACATTAAATGATTTTTTAAATATATGTGAAGATCATTTAAATAAAGGTTGGAAATTCTTAAGATGGCATCAGCCTACACAATTAGAAAATTTTGAATCAGATATTTTAGAGCCAAGAAAATCTATAAAATATGCTGTAGAAATTATGAGTGAAGTAAGAAAACAATTCGGTTATGAACCTGAAATAACTTTTGATGTTCATACAAGACTAGCCCCTCCAGAAGTTATTCAAATGTGTAGAGATATGGAATCTTTAAAACCATTTTTTATAGAAGATCCTATAAGATCAGAAAATCCAGGATCATACGAGATGATTAGAAATAAAATAAACCTTCCAATTGCTGCTGGTGAGCAATGGGCTACTAAATGGCCATTTAGAGAAGTTATTGAAAAAGAATTAATTGATTATGTAAGAATAGATTTATGTATTGTTGGTGGAATTACTGAGGCTTTAAAAATTACACACTGGGCTGAAACTCATTTCATAAATATAGTACCTCATAATCCTCTAGGGCCAGTATCTGCTGCAGCTTGTATAGCTTTATGTATGGCTTCAAGTAATGTTGGTGTTCAAGAAATGCCAAAAGCACCTGGAACTTATGCAAGAGATTTATTTCCACAACAGATAGAATGGAAAGATGGATATTCCTGGAGTCCTGATACTCCAGGTTTGGGTGTAGAAATAAATATGGATGTTGCAGAAAAAATGAGAGTTAATCCAACAGGGTTTTCACCGCAACTTAAAAGAGAGGATGGTAGTTTTACAAATTGGTACCAAGAGGCTTTTTTGGTAAAAAAGAAAATAATGATAGAGTTCCTCCTGGTCAATATATAGAAAATAGGTTCCCTGTACTTTCAGCAGAACCAACCCCAAAATTAGATATTAAAGATTGGAATCTTTCTATTACAAAAGATGATGAAGAATTAGCAAAAATTGATTGGGATTATTTATCAGATATTGAAAGTAAAGAAATCACTAAAGATATACATTGTGTAACTAGATGGACTAAATTTGACATGAAATGGAAGGGAGTAAAAGTATCTAGTATTTTAAAATCATTAGGTATCATTGCACCCACTGAATGGACAATGATAGGTTCATCTACAGGATATACAACAAATATTCCTACTAGTGACCTACTAAAGGAAGATACTATAATTTCATATTCATATGAAGATGAACCTATTACACCTGAACATGGTGGACCTATACGATTAATCGTTCCTCATTTATATTTTTGGAAATCTGCTAAATGGTTTAATAAAATAAATTTTATAGAATCAGATAAGCCAGGATTTTGGGAAAACTATGGTTATCATATGTATGGTGATCCTTGGAAAGAACAAAGATATTCTTAATAGAATGGATATACAAAATTTTCAAATAGCTAAAATATCAAAAAAAAAAATTATCAATGATGAACTTTGTATAATTGATTTTAAACTAGATAATTGGGATGGACATATTCCTGGTCAATATTCTGAAATATGCTTAACATCAGAAGACGGATATGAAGCAATAAGACCTTATTCTATAGCTAGTGAACCAAATAAAAAAACTTTAAGTTTTTTACTAGAAAAAATACCTAATGGAGAGATTTCCACTTTTTTTTATGATTTTGCTTTAGTTGGAGATTTAGTAAAAATTTCTAAGCCTATAGGACAAAGATTTATTTTAAAAGATCACTCGTATACTATAATGATTGCATCAGGATCAGGTATAGCACCTTTTTTATCAATGTCTAAATTCTTATTAAATAATAATAAGACATTCTCTTTATTTCATTGGTCAAAATATTTTAGTGGTTTAGTAGATTATGATTATTTTTCTAAAAAAAACAATGAAGCTAATTACTTTCCTTTTGTAACTCGTGAAAAGCAAAAAAAATGGACAGCTGGAAATTCAAGGATTTCAGCTGAGAATTTTATAAATTTCAACAAAAATAAAAAATATGAAATCTATATTTGTGGGTCTGATTCATTTGTTAAAAAGGCTTCAGAAATTATAGATGATTCGAATTTAAATTTTAAATTATATACAGAAAGATTTGGATCCTAAGGATTAAATTTAACTACATTTGTTATAACGTTATTTTTTTGATCTGCATATTCTTCATAACTTTTTTGTAAATCTGATAAATCAGAAACATGAGATTTTAAAGTCTTTGGATCCCACCAACCTCTTTCAGCAAGAGAAACTAATTCTCTAATTTCCGCAATTGGTTCTGAAGTAGTTGCTATTTGAGTTGCATGAATATCAATATTCTTTCTGAGCATTAAGCTATGCTCAAATTCAACCATATCTGCAGTTACAATACTAAATGTTATAAATTTACCTTGAGGTTTTATAATATTTAAACATGTATTAAAACCTGCTTCATTTCCTGAAGCATCTACTACTACATCAAATAATTCAGTATCAGTAATATCTTCGGTTTTCTCTATTAAATCTTCTAAAGAAATATATTTTATAGTTTTTGTTGCGCCCAAAGAAATACTTTTATCTAGCCTATAATCATGCTTATCAATACCAACTACTTCTGCAGCTCCTTGTTTAGATGCGAACATAGTAAATGACAAGCCAATTCCACCTTGGCCTAAAATGGCAATTTTTTTTCCAAAAATATTTCCCCAATGTTTAGCAGAATATAAAACTGTTCCTGAATGTTGAAGCATTATCCAATCTTCTAAATCTCCCCAATCTGGAAGTTTAATGATTTTATCATGAGTTTGGTCTATATATTCAACAGCTCCTCCAGTTCCTATACTTCCGTCAGGATTTCTATAATTTGGAATAATAATAGCTCGCGTTCCGACAGGATATCTATCATCCTTAGATTCGACTGCAATAGACGCAACTTCATGAATAGGCATACCAGGAGGCAATGGATAGTCTTCTTCAGGTAAAACTTTATCAAATGCACCATGTATATCTGATCCACAGATAGATATGCATTCTGTTTTAAATCTTACTTTTCCATTTTCTAATTCACCAAGATCAGGTACATCTTTAATTTCTATCTTCCTGTACCCAGTTATTTGAGCTGCCTTCATATATTCCCCCTTATATGGTGGGTCCGGCAGGACTTGAACCTGCGACCAATCGGTTATGAGCCGACTGCTCTGACCACTGAGCTACGGACCCCTATACTTTATTATGTATCTATCGATCTAAAATATATTACACATTTACGTAATAGAAGAAAAGGTTTAAACTTTCTAAAATAATTATTTCATAAAAAAGCAAAAATAGGACTCTAAAAATGAAAATTACAGATATTAACTTAAAAATATATAGATGGGAAAGGACCACTCCAATAACAAATGGTCTCTATACCTATACACATAATATACTTAACATAATAGAAATTGAAACTGATGATCCTGAAATTACAGGGATTGGAATTTCAGCTGGAATAGATGTTAGCCCAAATGTAGGTAGAGAATTAGTTGAGCACTTTAAAAAAGGCATTATAGGATTAGATCCTTTAGATAATGAGAGAATATGGCACGAGATGTGGAGACCAAAATTAGTAGGTAGAAGAGGTATTACTACAAGAATAATATCTGGTATTGATATAGCTCTATGGGACATTAAAGGAAAAATTGCAAAGTTGCCTGTATATAAATTATTAGGAGGATTTACTAACAAAGTGAGTACATACATAGCTGGAGGATATTATGAAAAAGGAAAAGGATTAAAAGAACTTGCAAATGAGATGGAAGAAAATTTAAATATAGGGGCAAAGGCTGTAAAAATAAAAGTTGGAGCTTTATCTATACATGAAGATATTCAAAGAGTAAAAGTTTGTAGAGAGGTTATTGGTAATGATGTAAAGCTAATGGTAGATGCAAATAACGCTTATAGACATTATGAAGCAATAGAATTTGCTAGAAAAGCTGAAAAATATGATCTTTTTTGGTTTGAAGAACCTGTTGAACCTGATGATTATATAGGACAAGGAGAAATTACAAGATCTACTTCTATTCCTATTGCAGCGGGTGAGAATGAATATACTAGATATGGTTTCAGAGATATGATAAACCATAGAGCTGCTGATATTTTACAACCTGATTGTCTTATTTTAGGTGGAGTTACTGAATTTATGAAGGTATGTGCATTGGCGCAAAGTAATGATTTAGATATTGCTCCCCATGGTGCTCAAGAGGTACACATTCATTTAGTTTCTGCAATCCCAAATGGCTTAATACTTGAATATTATAGAGATACTGTAAATCCCATGCACGGTAAAATTTGGGAAAATGAATTAATTTTAAAAGATGGTTATGTTTTTGCTCCTGATTTACCAGGTTTTGGATTAAATCCTAAATGGAAAGACCTTGAACCATATAGAGTTTAGAACAAAGAAATTATATAATATATAGAGGAATTATATGAAAGATGTTTTATGAAAGATGTTTTTGAAGCTGCAATAGAAGAAATTAGAAATAATAGAGAATTTGTTATTTCTACTGTTACCAGAACGATCGGCTCTACCCCTCAAAAAACTGGAGCTAAGCTTTTGGTAAGAGAAGATGGATCAGGTGTAGGTACCCTTGGTGGAGGTTGCGTAGAAGGCGATATATGGTTTGCTTCCAGTGAAAAAATTAAAAGAAAAGAAAATGCTGAAGTTAGACCGTATGAATTAAATGAAGATTTAGCTGCAAAAGATGGATTAGTTTGTGGTGGAACGATGCATTTTTTAATTGACCCAATTGAAAATAAATCAGAATTTGAATTTTATTTGGATGAAATTAAAAAAGCATACAATGGAGAAAAACCTGTTGCTTTAATTCAAATGCTAGATTCAGATTCACAATTAGAAATAGGAAAAAAGATACTAGTAAGAGAAGATGGTTCTAAAACTACTAATTTAGTAGATAGTAAATTTGATGAAAAAGTCATTAAGGAAGCAAGACAACTAATGGCTTTAGGTAAAAATAAAACACTTCAATTGGAAGGAAAAACTATCTATATTGAAGCTTTTACTACGCCTCCTAAACTACTTATTGCAGGAGGTGGGCATGTTTCTAATGCAATATCAAAACTAGCCAAACCCTTAGGATTTGAACTAAATATTTTTGATGATAGAAAAGAGTTTGCTAATCAAGAAAGATTTCCTGAAGCTGATGAAGTAAAAGTTGCTTCTTACAGTGAAGGTTTTAAAAAGTTTAATGTTAATGCAAATACTTTTATAATTATTGCAACTAGAGGGCATAGACAAGACGATGCTGCAACTAAAGCAGCATTAGATACGAATGCATCATATGTAGGTCTTTTGGGATCAAAAAGAAAAACTATTTTAATTATAGAAAAATTACTTCATGAAGGAATTGATGAAGATTCTTTTAGTAAGTTAAGAGCTCCAGTAGGTCTAAACATTGGAGCTAGAACACCTGAAGAAATAGCTGTGTCTATAATTTCAGAAATATTATCATTTAGACTTGGTGGAGATCAAAAATCTATGATGTTAGATGAAAAATATATTGATAAAATCAGAAATAAAATATCAAAGACTTCCAACATAACTAATTAATTTTATGAATTCTACTATAGATGCTTTAATTCTTGCCGCAGGTAAATCAACAAGAATGGGTTCTACAAAATCATTACTTAACTGGAGAGGTGAAGAGTTAATTAATTATCAAATTAATACTTTAATAAAAGCTGGGTGTGACAGAATAAATTTAGTTTTAGGGTATGATTATGAAAATATTTTAAAGAAAATTAATAAAATAGATATAAATATTATTTATAATAAAGATTTTGAAAAAGGTAAATCATCATCAATTTTATCCGGAATTAATTCTATAAATAATAAAAATGAAAATCTTCTAATGATTGCTGTAGATCAACCACGTCCACTTTGGTTTTTAAAATCTATAATGCAATTTCATATTAATAAAAAAGCTATAATTTCAGCACCACTATTTGATAACAAAAGAGGTCATCCTGTAATTTTTAATCATACTTTCTATAAAAATATTTTGAAAATTAATCAATATAAAAATGGTTTGAAAGATATATTTAGAGAAAATAATAGTCTAGTAAAAACCATAGATATAAATTCTCAATGGACTCATCTAGACTTAAATGATAAAAAATCATATGAATTAAGTTTAGGTTTAAATCTAAAAAAAAATGAAGAATAAAAAGCAAAATATAGAAGAAATTATTCAAGATGCATTAGACTTTACTATTGAAAATATAAATTGGAAAATTTCAGAACATGATTTGTTAGAGTTTATACATGGTAAATTAGGGGAACAAAAAATAATTTTTACAGAAGAAACATCAGTTTCGTTTGCAGAAAATAATAAAATTAAAAATTATAAACCAAAGCCAGATAGTTCTAAAATAATCAGAAAAAAAAGTATTTTAAACATATCTATTTCATATATTGACAATAATTCTAAGAATAGCCTTTTAAGTAAGGAAATAAAGCTAGAAGAATTATATTATAAAAAAAAAAACTAGGAATTAAAATGCAAAGTTCTCTTCTTGAAAATAAAATATCAATTGTTACTGGAGGTAATGGAGGCATTGGATTAGGAATAGCTGAAGGCTTAGCATTGCAAGGCAGTACGGTAATAATAGCCGCAAGAAACAATACAAAAAATATTTCTGCGCTAGATAAATTAAAAGACATAAATGGCAAATGTGAAAGCTTTGAACTTGATGTAAATAATGAAGATACAATTAAATCATTAGTGGAATTTGTAATAAAAAAATTCGGTAAAATTGATATTTTGGTTAATAATGCTGGTATTACAAGAAGAAGTGATGAACCTCATTTGCTATCTAAAAATGATTGGAAGGATGTTTTAGACACTAACTTGAATTCAATTCATGACATCACCTCAAATATATTTCCTCATATGAAAAAAAATAAATCTGGCAAAATAATAAATATAGGATCAATGATGTCAATTTTTGGAACTGGATATGCATCTGCATATGCCGCTAGTAAAGGTGGAGTAGTCCAATATACAAAAAGTTGTGCAGTTGCTTGGGCCAAATATAATGTTCAAGTTAATTCTATTTTACCCGGCTGGATAGTTACTGAAATGACAGATGGATTTAAATCTAAATTTCCTGAAAGATATGCCATGATTATAGAAAGAACACCAGCAGAAAGATGGGGAGTCCCAAAAGACTTAGCTGGAACAGCAGTTTTTTTATCTAGTGAACTGTCCGACTTTGTCACAGGAACATCAATAGCAGTTGATGGTGGATATAGTGTTTGGTAGATTCATACTATGTATTTAATTTATTTATTTTAGAATAATAAATTTTAGATAATTTTTTATAAAGAAAATTTGACTTGTTTTCCCATAAAGTATTTTCTATTTTTCGTACACTTACAACACCTTTTCCAGTACCTACTAATAATATTTCATCATATTTGTTGATATCACTAATTAAAATATCATTCTCTATTACAGGTTCTTCTAATTTATCTAAAACAAACCTCATAGTAGTTCCTCGATAAAAATTATTTCTAGGAATGTATATATTTTGACTTTTATTTAAAATAATATTTGTTGTACACCCTTCAAAAATAATATTTTTTTCACTTAGCAAGATTTCTTCTTTTTGATTATCTATTGTTTTTAAGAAATCAATTATTTTTTTATATTTTAGATTTTTAATTTCGGGATTTTCTCGTTTATATTCTTTAAAATAGCAAGTAAAGTTTTTATTTGATTCTAAAAATTTTCTTGATGAAATAGAAATAATATTTTCACTAATTGCAACTCTTATTAATAAATCAGAGTTGCAATTATCTAAGTTAATAAATGAAACAATCTTATTTATAAAAAAACTATCTATTTGAAAATTAATATTAAGGCTAATAAGAGAATTATTAATTCTATTTATATGTTCTTTATAAAATAAAAACTTATTAGCTGATTTTATAAATCTCATTGTAGTAAATACACCTTTATTTTCCCAAAGAGAATTAAATTCTATTTCTTCAAAAGATTTATGTAAAAATGATTTTTTGAACAAGAAATTTTCCTTTTTTAGTTAAAAATGAATCAGGATGAAATTGAAATCCAAATATATTTTTATTAATATTTTCTAGAGCCATTGCAATATTATTTTCTGTATCTCTCATAGTTATATTTATTTCTTCAGATTTGAAAGGTTCTAATAATTTTAAAGAGTTATAGTTTGCGACTGAAAAAGTAGTATTATTTTTAAATATTAAACTTAAATTATTAACTTTAACATTAGATTTGTAGCCGTGCTGAATATATTTTTTAGGGATTATTTTTGCTTTTTCTGAATATAAAATTATTTGAAATCCAAGACAAACTCCAAGTATTTTTTTATTGTTTTTAATTGATTTATACAAAGATATTGTTTCAGTATAGTTTTTAGGATGCCCAGGTCCAGGTGAAAACACTACTAGATGAGATTTTTTTATATAAGATTTATCTATTTTTTTATAGTTCGATACAACGACATCATCATAAAGAGCTAGTAAATGTACTAAATTAAATGTGAAAGAGTCATTATGATCGATAACATAAATCATAATTTAAATAAATCCATTAAAGATTTAGCTTTAATAAAGTTTTCTTCATATTCATTTTTATATTTACTATCAAAAATAACTCCACTTGCTGCTAAAATTTCTATAGAATTTTTATAATTTAGTATAGTCCTAATAATGACATTAAATCTCATATCCAAATTGGATTTAATGTAACCAAAGCTTCCAGTAAAAATATTTCTACTTGAATCCTCTAAATTATTAATAATATTCAAAGTACTAATTTTTGGGCAACCTATAACTGACCCCCCGGGCATCATTGCAGTTATAATTTCTTTAATATCAACCCCTTCTTTAATTTCTCCAGAAATTTCAGAAACATAATGAAAAAGATCTTTATATTCTTCTACCAGTTTTTTATTCTTCAATTTAACAGATCCAGGTTTACAAATTTTTGACAAATCATTCCTTTCTAAGTCTATGATCATATTATGTTCTTTGTTTTCTTTTTTATTTTCAGCAAATATTTTTTTTGCCAAGGTTATATCCATTAATTTATTTTTTTTTATTGTTCCAGCTATGGGCTTTGTCGTAATTTTACTTCCTTTTTTATAAATTAAATTTTCAGGAGAGCAACTAACTATAGAATAATTTTCATCTCTAATCATAAACGATTCTGGTGAACAATTAACTTGCATCAAATTAATAAAAAATTCTATAGGATTGATATATGAATTATTAGTATATTTTTGAGAAATTTTAATTTGATAAGTTTCTCCAGCAATTATTTTCTTTTTAGCAAAATTAAATTTTTCTTTAAAATTTTCTAATGAGTAGTTAATATCAAAGTTTTTTTTATGATAAAAAATATTTTCTTCATAATTTTTCAATTCATTGTTTAATTCATTTTCTCTATATTCAATGGAAAGAGAGCTAAAGATTCTCACCTTTTTTCTTATTTTTATTACTGTTTCTGGTTTATAAAAAATACTTTTATTGAAAAAATCTGATTTTTTTTTATTTATTTTTAAGCCAATTAAATTACACAAAAGTTTATAATCAAAAAATCCTACATATCCATCAAAGATTTCTTTATCAGGATCAAGATGTAATATATTTGAGAAAAAATTGTCAATATTTTTATTATCAAGCTGAATTTTATGAGAAAAATCAGTAAGTAAATCATACCCATTTTTAACTTTGTAAATTATCAACGGCTTTTTTGATTTAAAAAGTTTATTTAGATATTTATTATTAGGAAAAATTTTACTCATAAACTAATTGACCTAGATATTTTTAATCACTAAATATAAAAATGATTCAAGGGTCCATTCCCCTCACCTATTTTATAAGCTTTGTTTATAGCATTAGTAACATAAGATTTTGCACTATTAACAGAATCTATTAAATTTTTATCATTTGCCAAAAACGCAGTAATTGCAGAAGAAAAGGTACATCCTGTACCGTGTGTTGATGTGGTTTTGATTCTTTTTTTTGAAAAAAATTCAAAAGTTTTTCCATCATAAAGAGTATCTTCTGCAAATTCCGATTCAAAAAAATGACCTCCCTTGATAAGAACTGATTTTGGACCATAACTTTTTAATATTTCACAAGCTTCAAATAATTCGTTTTTATTATTAATTTTTACCCCAGTAAGTGCTTCTGCTTCTAGCAAATTTGGAGTAATTACTGATGCTAATGGCAATAATTTTGTTTTTATAGATTCAATAGCATTTTTTGAAACAAGAATATCTCCTGACGTAGCTACAATTACTGGATCAACTACTAAAATCAATTTTGTAATATTTTGTAGTTCATTTGAAACGGTAACAACAGTATTCTCATCAGGTAGCATTCCAGTTTTAACTGCCTTAAAATTCATATCATTATTAATAGCAATTATCTGACTTTTAATAATATTTTTAGGAATAATATGAATATCATCTACACCTTTAGTATTTTGAGCAGTTACTGATGTTATTACAGAAACTCCATAGCATTTTAAAGATGCAAAAGTCTTAAGGTCTGCTTGAATCCCAGCGCCTCCGCCTGAATCTGATCCAGCAATTGTCATACATATAGGTAATATTTTTCCATCTGGTTTCATGATTTTACTTTAATATGATTTAGATTATAGAATTATTATAATAACAATTCTAGCAGAGGTAAAAATGTCTTGGAAATTCAAAAACGTAATACCTAATTTAGGTTCTATAACAGAAGGTCCATGTTGGAATGGAAAACTCCTATTATTTTCTAATATAGCAAATAATAGAATTTTATCTTATAATCCCTCAAATAACCAAGTTTTAGAATATGCTTCAAATACTGGAGGGGCAAATGGTCTAAATTATAATTTAGAAGGAGAATTATTTGCATGTGAAGGAAATAATAGAAATATATCTATTTACTATAGAGATGGTTCAAAAAGATCTATAGTTGATACTTTGAACGGAGAAAAAATAAATAGTCCAAATGATCTTGCAATTAATAAAAAAGGTACTATATATTTCTCAGATAGAGTTGGTGATATTAATCCTGAACAAGGTATAAATTTCTCAGCTATCATTTCAGCAGATAAACAGCCTGATGGAAGTTATAAAAGTACAAGAAGAACATTCGATACATCAATGCCAAATGGATTATTATTTAATGATAACGAGGATATTCTTTATGTTGCTCAATCTGATTATAGAGCTGACCAAGAAAGAGAACTTAGATCTTATGATATTAATGAGGATGGTTCTTTAAGTAATATGAAAATTCTACATAATTTTGGGTTTCATAGAGGAATTGATGGTATGACTTTAGCAGAAGATAAATCTGGGGAAAAATACATAGTAGCAGCAACAGGTTGGGAGATTTCAGGACCTGGTGGTAACATAACTGTATTTGATATTAACGGCAAAATACTCCAAAATCATAAAACTCCATGTGAAAGACCCACAAATTGTACTTTTATAGGAAATAAAATTTACGTTACAAGCATAGCAGGACACCTTTTAGAAGCTGAAACAGATTTAAGAGGAGTCCTTCTATGGCCTTAAATTAATTATTTGAAAATTCAGTAAAAAGTAGGCTTTCTATTTTCAATTCTTTATCTAAGAAACCATTATTATTCATCCAATTATAAGTATCTTCCCATTTCTTAGTGTCTTGAAATCCAAATGGAATAGATTTAGATTCCCACATTGGTATTAAAAGCTCTATACCTTTTCTTTCAACATCTTCCTCTACAATTTCTTTTCCAGCAATACTTATTACACTGTCTATAGATTTTTCAGGATTATTTATTGCAAATTGATATCCCTTGGTAATAGATTCAACAACTTTTTCTACTTCATTTTTATTTTCATTTAAATAAGTGGAGTTAGTTATTAGAATTAATTCATAGTAATCTGGAACTCCCCATTCTTCTAATCTCATTATATTAATTTCATAACCTTGTAGCTCCATAACTATAGATTCATGTGTCCAATATGCACCTATAATTGCATCAACTGATCCAGAAATTAAAGCTTTTACTAACTCAAATCCTACATCAATAGTTTCTACATCATTAATATCTAATCCTTGATTATTCAAAACTGTTTCAAGCATTGCTTTATTAGAAGGTATTCCTGGAAAACCTATTTTTTTGTCTTTTAAATCTTTAGGAGAATTTATATTATTTTCTCTTAAGGTCATTATTGAATTTAATGGATGCTGCGAAATACTTAATACAGATATAATATCAAGTCCAGCAGATTGAGCTTGTAATACATCTGGATGATAAGAAAGCCCAAATTCATCTCTTCCACTAGCTACAGCAGAAATTATTGCAGTAGGATCTGATGGAGTATAAACTTCAAAGTCTATTTTTTCATCTAAGAAAAAACCTTCATCAATAGCAGAATAACTTCCTGCATGATTCGAATTAGGATACCAATCCAAAGCTAATGATATAGATTCATTACTTTGGCACCCCAAAAGAACAAACAGAGCAATTAAACTTAAAATAATTTTTTTCATAATTAAACTCCTTTAATAAATTTTTTTTCAGTTATTTTTACCAATAAAAATAGCAAAGATGCAAAAAGTGATAATAACAATATTGCTGCAAATACTCTTTCAGTTTGAAATAGCGGGCCAGAAACTTTCATTATCCACCCTAAACCAGCTTTTGAGCCAATCCATTCAGCTACAACAGCTCCTATAACAGAGCTAACAGAAGCTACTTTAAGTCCAGAAAAAAAACTTGGCAGTGCTAACTTAATTTTAAGTATTGAATATATTTGATAATTATTTGCTCCCATAGTTTTTAACAAATTTTCCATATCATCATTATTTCGTCGTAATCCATCAAAAATACCTATACAAATAGGAAAAAATGATATTAAAAATACTACGATTATTTTAGAAAGTAATCCTGCACCAAACCAAACAATTAATATTGGTGCTAATGCAAATATAGGAATAACTTGAGAAGCAATTAAGTAAGGGAGAAAAGATCTTTCTAAAATTTTAGATAAAGTCATAGAAAAACCTAAAATAGATCCTAAAAAAATTGCAAAAAATAATCCTATAAAAATTTCAAATGCTGTTACAAGCATATGACGAAAAAGAAATTGCTTAGAATTGAAAAGCTCAGTTATTATTGCCAGAGGAGATGGCAAAAGCCAAGATTCAAAAACTTGAAGCTCAGATAAGATTTGCCAGATAAATATTAAGGTAACAGAAGATAGTAGAGGTAAAACAATTACAGATGAATTTTTTAGAAAATTATTAATCAATAGATCTCACCAATCTTAAATTCTTGAGTAAAAGTTTTTTTAGATTAAAAAATTCATTGGTTATTGTTATATTTGAATTTCTTGGATGTTTTAAATTAATAGGTAATTCATAACGAAAATTATTTTTTCCTGAAGACATAATTATGACATGATCTGATAAAAAAATTGCTTCTTCTATATCATGAGTTACTAAAATTATAGACTTGTTAATATGTTTATTAATTTTTTCAATCCAAGAGTATAATTCTAATCTAGTTATTGCGTCTAATGATGCAAATGGTTCATCAAGTAAAATAAATTCAGAATTTTGAAGGATAGTTCTTAATAAAGAAACTCTTTGCTTTAATCCTCCTCATAACTCATGAGGGAAAAATTCTAAATATTCTTCAATTCCTAAAATTTTAGCTTTCTCAAGTATGTCATTAATATTATTAGTTACATTATTTTTATTTATTTTATAAGGCAACATCACATTTTCTTTTACAGTTAGCCATGGAAGTAAAAGATCTTTTTGTTGCATGTAAGCAATTTTCCCTAATCTATTTGAACAATTATTAAGTTTAATTTCTCCATCAGTTGGTTCTAAAACACCCGATATCATTTGTAATAAAGTACTTTTACCACATCCACTATGACCTAGAATTGCAATTGTTTTACCAAAAGGAAAATTATAAGATAATTGGTCAATTAAAGGAGGATCTTCAGAGAAGTTATATGTTATTTTATCTAAAACTATATTTTTGATTATTATTCCCTCCGCTAGAATTATCTAGTTCAGGTTATATGGGTCGGTTTTTATACCCTCTCAGCACTTATTAGCTCCCCAAAAGAAAATTTACAATATTAAATATACAATACTTTATATTTTTGTGAAACTTTATTAATAATTAGTAAAATAGTAAGTAAACAGTTTAAGAAATAATTAAAGGAAAAATCATAATCAAAAAAACTTATTTATATATATTATTAATAATATTTTTTTTATCATGTTCATCTAATGATGAATCATATGAAATATTAAGCGTAGAAGAAGTAATCAGTTTATCAAGTAATCAAATTTTAAATTCGAAATCTTTTACATTTAGTTTAAATCACCAAAATGGATCTACAGAACTACCTGGAGATTATAATATTTCACAAGCTAAAGGAAATATTGAAAAACCAAATAAAATATCAATAGATGCCGATATTATTTCTAATAATTTCCTCTTAAAAGTTTCTTATCTTTCTTTAAACGAAAAGTATTGGATAACTAATCCAATATCTTTTGACTGGATGGAAACTCCAAGTGAAGATAATCCATTTTTAAATATTAATCCAATTAATATTTTAAGCGATATTTACTTAGAAATTAAAAATACTGAGATTATTGAGTATAAAAATGAACAATACAAAATAAAAGCAAAAATAAATTCAAATAATTTAACTTCTCTTGTAGGAGAGATAATTATTTTTAATAGTGATGTTGATATAGAGTTATTAATAAATTCAAATGGATTTGTAAAAAAAATATATATATTTGGTAAAGTTCAACCTAAAGACTCAATACAAACCATTAGAGAAATTAAGTTTAATAATTGGAACAAAAAATTAATATGGATAGAACCTTAAGTTTAAAAAATAAATTATTATTCCTATCTTTATTTTGTATAACAGTGTTTATAGCAGCTGATGATCAAACTGTTATTGTAACTTTATTACCGAGCATGATGCTAGATTTAAGGATATCTGTAGGTGAGCTAAATAAAGTTTCTTGGACAATTACTTCTTACTTACTAGGATTTACATTAATTATGCCAATTGCAGGAAAAATATGTGATAAATATGGATACAAATCTACTTTAATTATTTCTTTATTGATATTCTCATTCGGATCTTTGATGATAGGAATGACTAATATAATTCCCAACAGTCCTTTTTTACCATCGAAATTATTATGGATGGTTTTTTTTAGATTTATACAAGCTATGGGTGGAGGAGCTATAATTCCAATTTGTATGGTAGGTATTTCGTTGATTTTTGAAAAAAAATATTGGATTTATGGATTTGGTTTAATTGGAGCTTCAGCAGAACTAGGTGGAGTAATTGGACCATTATGGGGAAGCTTAATTGTAGAATATTGGAATTGGGAAACAGCTTTTCTAATCAATATACCAATATCCTTTGGAATAATTTTTTTAATGTATTTTCTACCTAATAGTCAACCTAGTAAAGCAAGGATAAAAATATTTGATGCAATATTATTTTCAGTCGTAATTATTTTAACAACATATTTAATATCAGAATATTCAAACCTTACTTCCCTCAACTTAGTAATAATAATTAGTATTATATTTTTGCTATGTTTCTTTATTTATAGAGTATTGAAAGGCTTACAAGATTTTATTCCACCTGAAATATTTAAATATAAAACTTTTATAATTTCTTTCAGTACGCATTTTTTTATAGGTGCGAGTTTAATTATCATAATGGTCACAATACCTTTATCATCTTCTACAATTCACGAAATGGGTAATTTGGAGATTGGCTTATCTTTATTAAACTTAACATTATTCATAGGAGTCGGATCAATTATAGGTATTTTATTGTCAAAATTTAGTAATTTCTTCAGTATGAATTTAGCAGGTGTAATAACTTCTATTGGAATTTTATTATATTCAATTAATATTTCAAAACCACCAAATGATTTAGCTTACATATTTTTTATAGTTGGTACTGGTTTTGGTTTATATATTGTACCTATCCATAATTTAGGACTAGAAAAAATTCCAGTAAAAATCAGAGGAATAGCCTCTTCTATGATATCTTTTTCTAGGATGACAGGAATGATTTTTGGGTTATCAATTATGACGGCTTTTGGGACTTCTAGATTTTCTGAATTAGTATCAGGCATACAGATATTTACATCAAATTCCAAGGAACAAAAAGAGCTTATAAATAATATAAATATAGCAGGAATAGAAGTTTTTCAAGAATTAATTTTTGGAGCATTGATTTTTTCTGTTATAGCGTTAGTTTTAGGAATAATAATTCAAATTGACTATCTAATTAAAAAAAATAAAATTCTTAAATAGATACTACTGAATCTACTGCATAATTTCTTGAATGACTAATAGAAAGTGCTATCTCATTAATTCCTAGCTCTTCAGCCTTCTTTTTTGCATTCCCATGAAGTATAACTTGAGGGGCTTTTCCCCTTTCTCTAAATACTTCTATTGATTTCCAAGGTACTCCTCTAATTCCAGTACCAAGTAATTTCATTACAGCTTCTTTAGTAGCAAATCTAGCAGCAATTTGAGGGAATCTACCCTTACAATAAGAAATCTCTTGTTGAGTAAAAATTTTTGTCATGAATCTATTTGGATATTTTTGACAAACATCTTTAATTCTATAAATTTCAATAATATCTATTCCAGTTAAGAGCATATTTTTTTAATAATCGAATATATATTTAGTATAAAGTTATTTTTTTTTAAAGAAAGGAAAAAATGATCTCAAAACTAATTGATGGGAAAAAGATAAGTAGCTCAATTCATGAGCTTCTTGAAAAGCAAATAAGTGAAATAAAATCAAAGTATTTTAAAGCTCCTAAGTTAGTTGTTATTTTGGTTGGTAGTAATCCAGCTTCAATTTCTTATGTAAAGGCCAAAGAAAAAGCGTGTAAAAAAGCTGGGATTATATGTCATGTTGAAAGATTAGAGGAAAATGTAACTGAAAAAGATTTAATAAAATATATTAATGATTTAAATTATGATATTGAAACTGATGGAATGATAGTCCAATTACCACTTCCAAAAAAATTAGATGAAGAAAAAATAATTCAATCAATATCACCTCAAAAAGATGTAGATGGACTTACTAATGAAAATTTAGGGTTATTAGCATCAGGTCAACCTAGATTCGTTCCTGCAACTCCATTGGGGGTTCAAAAATTATTAGATGAAATTGGAATTAAAACTGAAGGGAAAAATATAGTAATTATAGGAAGAAGTAAATTAGTGGGCATACCTTTAGCTTTGTTATTATCAGCTAAATCAGATCTTGGTAATGCCACAGTTACAATATGTCATAGTAAATCAAATAATATTGATTCATTAACATTGAAAGCAGATATAGTTATAGTAGCTACAGGCTTTCCAAGTACACTTACAAAAAAAATGGTAAAAGAAAACTCTATAGTTATAGATGTTGGTGTTAACAGAATTGAAGATAGTTCTAAAAAAAACGGCTATAGACTAATAGGCGACAGTGATTTTGAAGAAATTATTGATATAGTTTCAAAAATAACTCCAGTCCCAGGAGGAGTAGGCCCAATGACTATAGCTATGCTCTTAAGCAACGTAACCAAAGCATTTATTATAAATAATGATATTAAAAATTTGTAAATGATAATTTTAAAGCTAGATGAAAAAACAAAGTTCAATTAAAATCTCACTATGGCTACACTAAAACAAGAAAAAAATAATAAAACTTCTAAGCTTACTCAAGTAGTTGATGAGAAAAAAGAAATGCTTGACCTATATAAGCAAATGTTTCTTATCAGGCAATTTGAATTAGCATGTGGAGAAAATTATACTAAAGGTAACATTCGTGGTTTTCTTCACTTATATATTGGCCAAGAAGCTACTGCTGTAGGATCAATTTCATGCTTAAACGATCAAGATTATATTGTGACTCATTATAGAGATCATGGGCATGCTTTAGCGAGAGGTTTAGATGTAAACAGATCTATGGCAGAATTATTTGGAAAAGCCTCAGGGTTATCTAAAGGTAAAGGCGGATCAATGCATCTTTTTGATGCAGGCAAAAAATTTATGGGTGGACATGCAATTGTCGGAGGACAATTCCCACTTGCCACAGGTTTAGCACTAGCTTGTCAGTATAAAAAAACAGGTGGAATTGTTGTTTGTTTTTTTGGTGATGGATCTACAAATCAAGGAACCTATCATGAAACTCTCAACTTAGCTTCTGTTTGGAAACTTCCAATACTTTTCATTTTAGAAAATAACAAATATGGAATGGGTTCTTCAATAGATAGAGTTAGAGCTGGAGGAGAAGATTTTTATACTGGTGCAAATACTTATGATATTCCAGCTGCTCAAGTTGATGGAATGGATGTCTTAGCCGAGAAAGAAGCTACTAAAATTGCAGTTGATAAGGTTCGTCAAAATGGCGGACCTTTTTATTTAGAATGTAAAACATTTAGATTTGTAGGTCACTCATTAGCTGACGGTCAAAAGTATAGAAAAACAGACGAAATAAAGGAATGGGAAAAGAAAGATCCATTAACTAAATTTCCAGAATGGATTTTATCAGCAGGTATAGCAAAAAAAACAGATTTAGAAAAAATCCACCAAGAAGTTAATAAAAATATTGAAGATGCAGTAAATTTTGCTGAAACAAGCTTAGAACCAAAAAGTTCAGAATTATACGAAGATATATATAAAATAGATTAAGAGATTATTTATGCCAGAAATAGTTATGAGAGAAGCTATAAAAATGGGGTTAGAAGAAGCCCTTGAAAATGATCCTAATGTTTTAATACTTGGAGAAGATATTGGAGCATATGGTGGAGCTTATGCCGTGACTGATGGATTTCTTAAAAAATTTGGTCCAGAAAGAATAAAAGACACTCCTATTTCTGAAGCAACATTTATAGGTACTGGTATTGGGGCCGCTAGTGCAGGACTTAGGCCTATCATAGAACTTATGTCAATAAGTTTTTCATTAGTAGGATTTGACCAAATTGTTAATATGGCAGCTAACTTGAGGTATATGTCTGGAGGCCAGATCCATGTTCCAATGGTAATTAGAGCGCCTACAGGAGCTGGTGTTCAGTTAGCAGCGACGCACTCACAAAGCGTTGAAACATGGCTGGCTGAAGTTCCTGGGTTATATTGTGTTTGTCCTTCAAACCCAAAAGATGCTTTAGGGCTATTAAGAACATCAATAAAATCAAATAATCCAGTAATATTTGCTGAACCTGCTTTATTATATGGATTGAAAGGCGATGTTCCTGAAGATTATTATGAAATACCTTTAGGCTCCGCTTCAGTCTCCAAAGAAGGTAAAGATATAACTCTATTATCTTATGGAGCAGGTATGAGTGTCATAAATGATACTGAAAAAATCCTTTCATCAAAAAATATTTCTGCAGAGATAATAGACCTTAGATCCCTCAACCCTATTGATTATAAAACTATTGGAAAATCTATCAAAAAAACTAATCATCTATTAGCACTAGATACAGCAAGAAAAAATGGTGGAATAATGGGTGAAGTTGTTTCAAATATTCAAGAAGATTTCAATGATTGGCTTGATGGGCCTATAATAAGAGTAGGAGCAAAAGATGTTCCTTGGCCTTATAATAAAAATTTAGAAGGAGCAGCTTATCCATCTGCTGAGAATATTGTAAATACAATATTGGAAAAATTAATTAAAGTTTAGGAGAAAAATTTGGTTAAGGAAATAACAATGCCTTCTATGGGTGCAGACATGACAGAAGGTACGATAGTTAAATGGCTAAAAAATGAAGGAGATAAAATTTCTAAAGGCGATAAACTTGCGGAAATTGAAACTGATAAAACTGTTGTTGAAATGGAAGCTTATAATGAAGGTTTTTTAAGAAAAATAACTTCTTCTGAAGGTTCAAGTGTTAAAGTTGGTAATATCATAGGATATATAGGAGATATGGATGATGATATACCTGAAACACCAACTCAAAATCAATCCATTGAAACTAAAGTTGAAGAAATAAAAGAAGTTTCTGAAAAAAATAATATATCTGAAGAAGTTTTAGAAACGATTAAAACCAATACAGATAATTTAAGTACTAATAAATCTAATCAAGTTGATATATCAATAAATGCAGACTCTATAAGAATTAAAGCTTCACCTATGGCCAAAAGACTAGCTAAAGAAAAAAATATTGAACTTTCTAACGTAATCGGTACAGGTCCAGGAGGAAGAATATCAAAAGACGATGTAAATAACTATATTCCTGGTCCAACTTTAGTTTCTTCATCTGATATTGTTTCTAGTAAAAATATATCTCTAGACGACTCTAATATTCCTCTTAACACAATGAGGCAAGCAATTGCCAGAGTTACTGTAAAATCAAAAACTGATATACCTCATTTTCAAGTTATAGTTGAAGTAGATATGACTGAAGCAATGAAAATGAGAGAGGATATAAATGAAGATTTAGAAAATAATGGAATTAAAGTTTCCGTAAATGATTTAATCTTAAAATCCACAGTAAATTCACTCATAAAGTATCCGAAGTGGAATTCTTCTTTTGATGGTGATAAATTAATTTCTCACTCAGGAGTAAACTTAGGTATAGCAATAGCATTGGAGCAAGGATTAATAGTTCCTGCAATTTTAAATGCCCAAAATTTAGACCTAATTTCTTTAGCTGTAAAATCTAAAGATCTAGGTAATAGAGCAAAAGGAAATGGGAATCCTCTTTCTAACGAAGAGCTTACCACAGGAACTTTTTCAACTTCTAACCTTGGAATGTTTGGTACTCACTCTTTCACTGCAATTATAGTACCACCTCAAAGTGGAATAATTGCTCTAGGAGTAGTAAAAAAAGAACCAAAAATTATTAATAACGAAATTCAAATTAGACAAATTATGTTTGCTACAATGTCTGCTGATCATAGAGTTGGAGATGGAGCTGAAGGTGCGATATTCATGAATGAATTTAAACAATTATTAGAAAAACCTTCGAGACTGTTATTATGACATCTAAAGTGAAGCTTGTAAGTTACTCGCAAGCATCAAATGAATTTGAAAATTTGGGTTTAAAGGATATTCAAGAGCTAATAGCATTTTGTGCAAGGGTTTCAAATCCATCTAACCAATTAAACTCAGAAACTAGTGAAAAACTGATTAATTATTTAATTAAAAATCATCACTGGTCTCCATTAGAAATGGTTAATGTATGTATAGAAATTGAGACAACTAGAGATATAGCAAGGCAAATATTAAGACACAGAAGTTTTAGTTTTCAAGAATTTAGTCAAAGATATGCTAATCCAACTGAAGATTTAGATTTTATAATTAGAGAAACAAGACTTCAAGATACAAAAAATAGACAAAATTCTATTGAAAATATTGATATAAAATTAGAAGAAGAATGGAAAAATAGACAAAAAACTATCATTGAAGAAGCGGTAAAAAATTATAAATGGGCTATTGAAAATGGTATAGCTAAAGAACAAGCAAGAGTTGTTTTACCAGAAGGTAATACTGTCAGTAGACTTTATATGAATGGTACTTTGAGAAGTTGGATACACTATATTCAATTAAGAGCTTCTCATGGTACTCAAAAAGAACATATTGAAATAGCAAAGGCATGTGCCTTGGTCATTTCAAAAATTTTCCCTATGGCAGATAGTTTATAATTATAGATAAATTATAAAATTTATGAATAATTTGATAACAGTTGATATAGGTAATACAAATGTTGATATAGGTTATTTTGCTGATGAAAATTTGCTAAGTACTGCAAAAATTTCTACACAAGATAATAAATCTGAGTTTGAGATTGCTAGCTCAATTAAATCACTTTTAAATATAAAAAATGAAGACTTAAAAACCTTAGACTTTATAATAAGTTCCGTAGTTCCAAATAAAACGCATGTTGTAGCTAAGGCATCTAAAATCGTCACAGGCAAAGAACCTATAATATTAAATCATAACTTTGATTTCCCTATCTCAAATAAATATCATCCACCAGAAGATGTAGGTATAGATAGAATTATTGACAGTATTGCAGCAGTTAAGCTTTATGGGGCTCCATCTATAATTTTAGATATTGGAACATGCTTGGTATTTAATGCCATTACAGAAAAAAAGGAGTATATTGGCGGGTCTATTCTTCCTGGTTTATATATGGCTGCAGAAAGTTTAGCATCATCAACTGCTCTTTTAAAACCTGTAGATCTAAAAATACCAAAAAATATTATAGGAAGAAACTCATCCGAATCTATTCAATCTGGAATTATTTTAGGGTATGTTGAAATAATTAAAGGCTTCTTCAAAATGTATAAGGAAATTATTTCAAAGAATAAGGAAATTAAATTAATAATTACAGGAGGAGGAGCTGATCTTATTACTCCTAATTTAGATATTAAATTTATTTATAATGAACATTTATCATTATTAGGGTTAAAATACACTTATGAGTTACTTAAAAATGATTGAAAATAAAAATATAGTACTTTGTGTAACAGGTTCTATAGCTGCGTATAAATCAATATATCTTGCATCTAGCCTAGTTAAAGAAAATGCTAATGTCCAAGTTATTATGACTGAGGCTGCTTTAGAATTTGTAGGCGAAGCTTCCTTTTCAGGAATTACGCATAATCCTGTTATAACTGGTTATTATGATCGTAAATCTAAATTAGGTATAGATCATATAGATATAGCGAAGAAAGCTGATCTAATAGTGGTAGCTCCAGCAACAGCAAATTCTATAGCAAAAATTGCACTTGGAATATCAAGCGAACCAATAGTGGGTACTATTTTAGCATCCAAAGCACCTGTTTTAATCGCTCCTGCAATGGATGGAGATATGTATAACTCAACACAAGTTCAAAATAATTTAAAAGTTTTAGAAAACTTATCAGTAAAAATTTCTGGTCCAGAAAAAGGAAGGTTAGCTTCAGGAATTGAAGAGTTTGGAAGAATGACTGAACCTGACAAACTCCTTTCAGAAATAGAAAAGATTTTTTCAAAAAAAAAAGACTATAACAACATAAAAGCTATAGTTACAGCTGGAGGAACAATTGAAGAAATAGACCCTGTAAGGTTTATTTCAAATAAATCATCTGGGAAAATGGGGATAGCTATTGCAGAAGCACTTAGAGATAGAGGAGCAAAAGTAACTCTTATACATGGAAATTTATCTGATAATTCAATAATAGGTGTTGAAAAAATTTCTATCAAAAGTGCTGAAGATATGACAAATGAAATACAGAACAGAGTAAATTATTTTGATTTAATTATTATGTCTGCTGCAGTAGCCGATTATAAAATAAAAAATAAATTTAATCAAAAAATAAAAAAAGAAGATATTAGTCACTTAGAATTAGAAAGAAATCCAGATATTTTAAAATCAATAGATGGAAGTAAAATTATAAAAGTTGGATTTGCAGCTGAAACAGAAAATCTGATAGAAAATGCAAAGAAAAAATTATCTACTAAAGATTGTAAATTAATCGTTGCTAATGATATAACATTGCCTGGAAGTGGTTTTGGATCGGATGAAAATAAAGCTACTTTAGTACATAACAAAGGTTGTGAAGATCTCCCTCTTATGAAAAAATCAGAACTAGCTCATAAAATATTAGATAAAACCAAGAGCTTTATAAAATAGGAGAAATTAAGTGAGACTTTACTGGAGAAAAAGAAAAGTTGGGATGGATTTAGTAGTTGAAAATGATGATAAAGATATCTTTATAGTTGGTGGTGTGAGAGAAACAAAAAAAGGTGGTATTGAAGCATTAGCTAAAACTACTGGCTATGATCCATCAAGAGCAATAAAAGGACTAGAGTCATTAGAGCAAGGAAAGATTTTTGTAGAAAATTTTCAACCTTGGTTAGAGTTTTTTCCTGGAGAAGATTTAAACATAGAAATGGAATAAAAATATAATGGATATCAAAGAAATAATTAATGGACTAAAAGAATATGACGCAGCTACTGTTCAAAATGCGATGATAAAAATTAGAGGTTTTGTTAATGAGAGTATAGATTATACGGGTCCTGAACTAAAATCATATTACATAGAATCAAAACCTGTTGTTGGTATTGCTGTAACTTGTAAAGTAACCACATTAGAAGAACCAAAAACAAAAATAGATTGGGATGAATATTATAATAATATAGATGCTTCTGATCTACCTGTAATTGGAGTTATAGTGGATATAGAGAAGGAAAAAGGTAGAGGAGCTGTTATGGGTGATGGAATGGCCCTTAAACATAAGACATTAGGAGCTGTTGGAGTAATAAATGGAGGATCCATTAGAGATGTCCCGGGTATTTCAGAGGTTGGAATGCCAGTTTGGGCTACAGGAAGAGTTCCAGGTCACGGACCTTTTAATTTAATTGAAACTCAGACACAAGTTGAAGTAGCTGATTTAATAATTAATGCTGGAGATTTACTTATAGGTGATACTGATGGAATTACTAGTATACCTTTAGATATCGCAGAAGAAACCCTTTTGCAGTGTAAAGAAGTTAGAGATTTTGAAACTAAAATATTTGATGAATTAAAAAAAAAATTATAAATACAAAGGAAGATTAGGGCTTAGATCTTTATAATTGATTATGAGTTTTAATTATTATTTCCGTAGTAAATTCTTCATCATCAGATTCTTCTTTAATAAAATCATAGCAACCAGAAGCATTACTAAAATCATCAATAAAAAAATCTAAAGCTTCCAAATTATTTTTTTTACTTGATATTTTTATTTTTTCAACAGGTCTTCCTAAGCCAATTCCTTCTAACGTTTTTGTCTGCCTTATTGAACGAATACCTTTCATAGCTATTTCAAGTAAATTAGAAGTTGCTGGGTTACTAAAATTTAAAAAATCTTCTTCATTCGGCCAAGAAGATTCATGAATAGATAAAGAATTATTTTCTTCTGAAAAACACCAAGACCATATTTCATCAGTAATTGTAGGTAAAACAGGAGAAAGCAATCTAAGCATTACTGATAAACCTAATCTTAACGAAGTAACTGCAGAATTTTTCTCATCACCAGTTGAATTAAATACTCTTTTTTTAACTAATTCTAAATAATTATCAGTATAAGTATTCCAGAAAAACTCTTCGGTAATTTGTAAGCCTTGTGCAAATTGAAATTTATCATAATAATTTGTTACTTTTTTAACTAATTCTTTTAAATCTTCAATAAATGAAGCATCAAGATCTTTTAAATCATATATCTCCTCAGATTCATGGGATAAAACAAATTTTGCAGCATTATAAAGTTTATTAACAAGTTTATTTCCTACTATAAATACATTTTCATCATATGTAGTATCTGTTCCTAATCTTGCAGATGCCGCCCAATATCTAACTGAGTCTGATCCATATTTTTCAATCGTTTCAATTGGTGTAATAACGTTACCTTTAGATTTACTCATTTTTTTTCTATCAGGATCTAAAATCCAACCAGATATTACAACATTTTTCCAAGGTATAGAATTATTATGTAATAAAGATTTTACTATTGTATAAAAAGCCCAGGTTCTTATAATTTCGTGACTTTGAGGTCTTATATCCATTGGAAAAACTGATTCCATTTCATCTTTACCTTCTAAGCCCCAATTAGCTACAATTTGAGGGGTTAGAGAAGAAGTAAACCAAGTATCAAACACATCTGTTTCACCTATAAATCCATTAGGTTTACCTCTTTCAGATTCATTAAATCCTTCAGGACAATCAATCTCAGGATCAATGGGTAAATTATCTTTATTTGGTAATAGGACTGAGTCAAATATTATTTCAGATTTATCGTCAAGTTTATACCAAATAGGTATAGGCACTCCAAAAAATCTCTGTCTACTAATACACCAATCTATAGAAAGATTTTTAGTCCAATTTTCAAATCTTTTAGACATATAATCAGGATGCCAATTGATACTATTTCCTATTTTTAATAACTGTTCTTTTTTATCTATAATTTTTACAAACCACTGCCTCGATGATATATATTCTATTGGTGAATCTCCTTTTTCATAAAAACGTACTGGATGTTGAATATTCTTTGGTTCTGCTATTAAAGCTGGATTATTATCATTAGAATTTTCATTTATTTTCAGCATTTCTAAGATAATTTTTTTTGTCTGTTTAAGTGATTTATTTTTAATTTTATTAATATTATCATTAGCAATTTCAGGTTTTTTACTTATCCAATTTTCTTTTTTATTTTCACTTTGAAACTTAATATCCAAAATTCTTCCATCTGAACCAAATAATTGTCTAAGAGGTAATGAATTTTCTCTCCACCATAAAACATCTGTTTGATCTCCAAAGGTACAAACCATTAATATACCTGTTCCTTTTTCCATATCAACTAGTTCACTTGGGAAAATAGGAATAGGTGCAAAAAAAACTGGTGAGATTGCTGTCTTACCAAATAAATGTTTGTATCTTTTATCATTTGGATGAGCAGTTATACCTACACAAGAAGCTAATAGTTCAGGCCTTGTAGTAGAGATAATAATTCCAGATTCAGAATTTTCAATTCCAAATTTTATATCATGATAAGCACCCGATATTTCTCTATCTTCAATTTCTGCTTGCGTTACAGCAGTTTGAAAGTCTATATACCACATTGTAGGAGATTCAAATTGATAAATATGATTTTTTTTATATAAATCTAAAAATGAAAGCTGGGCTATATTTCTTGATTTTTTATCTATAGTTGCATACTCATCTTGCCAATCTATAGAAAAGCCCATTCTTCTGAATAAATCTTTAAAAACAAGTTCATCTTTTTCAGTAATAATATGACACATTTCTATAAAATTTTGTCTATTAATTACCAAAGGTAATGATTCATCTATTCCTTGAATTTTTTTTTCTTTAGATACATTTAAATTTTTTATATAAGGTACATTATTATCAATTCTCACACCAAAAATATTTTGAACTCTTCTCTCAGTTGGGAGTCCATTATCATCCCAACCCATAGGATATAAAACATTAAAATTTTGCATACGCTTATATCTAGCTATTATGTCTTGATGAGTATATGAAAAAATATGACCAACATGTAAAGAACCAGATACAGTAGGTGGAGGTGAATCTATAACAAAAGATTTTTCTCTAGATAAATTTTTCTTTCTAGAATAAATATTTTTTTCTTCCCAAATATTTCTCCAAAAAAGTTCTTTATCTGTAAAATCAAATCTTTTGGGTAATTTTTTTGGATCAATTATTTTAAATTTTTTATTAATCTCATTTCCTCCATTTTTATATACCATAAGTTATATTCTCTAATTATCAAAAAACAAAATCAACTTTATTTTTAGTTGAAGTTTTAGTAGATTTGGATAAATTAATTCTTTTTGATTCTGATTCTAATAATTTATATAAGAACATTGTTCCTTTTTTTGTATCAGACGCAAGTTTTGATGGTTCAGATACTTCTACTCTTTTTTTAAAACACCAGTAAGTAAAATTTTCATCATCAGTTTCATAAAAGTTATTTGTTTTGTTTTCATTATTTCTTATAAATTCTTTAAACATTTCGTCAAATGAATATCCATATATTTTTAAAAAAGCATCGTCTTTTTTAAATTTTAAAAAGTTACCATAAGATATTTGTCTTTTATGTAATTCCTGTTCAACAAAAGTTATTAGACATCTTTCAATAATTATTCCGTATAAATATGATAAATGTGAAGTATATTTTTCAAATCCAATTAAATTCTTAAAATTATTTTCAGATAATGTTGCAAATAAATGAGGTTTTAAAACCCAATTTATAGCCAAATCATACATTTCTCCATCCAGCTTTAAGTTATCAATTATGTAAACCGCTAACTTTTTCCAGTTAAAAGCTTCATTATTAACAATAAAATCATATTTTCGATTAACATCAATTTTCCAATTTTTAATAATACTTAAAATCTGTGTTCTAAAATTAGATGAATCTATATTTGAATATTGATCTATAATTTTCTTTTCTTCATTCGTAATTATTTGCATTGTAAGATCATATTCTTTTTTTATCGTTCTTTTTATTTAGTCTCTCTATTCTTCTTCTTTCTTTTCTTGAAAGGTTTGAATTTTGATTATTATTTGAATTAATAGAGGCAGATGACATATTTTGTCTAGTTTGCTCAAAGTTAAAATTCTTTTTTTCTTCTGTATATTTTTTTTCATTATTTCTATTTTGTATAGAACTAATTCTAATTGCATCACTTACTATTTGAGACTTAACACCTTGAATTAATATAGCAAACATTTCAAATCCCATTTTTTTATACTGAATCAAGGGATTTCTCTGACCCACAGCTTCTAAGCCTATAGACTGCCTCATATTGTCCATTACTGTTAGATGTTCCACCCATTTTGAATCTACTGCATGAACAAAAATTTGACTATCAAGCCTATTTGAAATTTCTTTGGTAAGATTATTTGTTCTTTCATCATATATTTTTTTTGCATCCTTGATTAATAAATCTTTATCAAATTCTTCAAGATTAGATAAAGAACTTAAGTATTCTTCTGGGAAAAAATTTCTTAAAAATGAAATTTTATTTATATTGCCTTCATCCTTTTCATAAATTCCTTCAGATTGATCAAAAAAATTATTAATTTCTTCTTCCAAATAATTAAAAATATCTTCTTCTAAATCTAAACTAAATAAACCCTTATTTCTTATTTTGTAAATAACATCTCTCTGAGTATTCATTACATCATCATAATCAACCAATGTTTTCCTGATTTCAAAATGATATGCTTCTACTTTAGTCTGAGCTGATTCAATTGATCGAGAAATCATTTTATTTTCAACTGCTTCGCTTTCATCCCATTTAAACATAGTCATGGCTGATTTAATACGGTCACCACCAAATCTTTTAACTAAACTATCATCAGTTGAAATAAAAAATTGAGTAGTTCCTGGATCACCTTGACGACCTGATCTTCCTCTTAATTGATTATCTATACGCCTTGATTCGTGTCTTTCAGTGCCAATTACATGTAATCCTCCAGAAGAAATAACTAGATCATGATTTTTTTCCCAGTCAGTTTCATTAGAGTAATTTTCAGGGTTCCCTCCCAAAATAATATCTGTTCCTCGACCTGCCATATTTGTTGATACTGTAATAGAAAATGGTGCTCCAGCTTCTGAAATTATAGATGCTTCAGATTCATGCTGCTTAGCATTCAAAACGTTACATTTTAAACCTTTTGATTTCAATAGTTTTGATAGATATTCAGATTTTTCTATTGTCGTAGTACCAACTAATACAGGAGTTCCTTTTTCATTTAATGATTTTATTTTTTGAGAAACAGCATTCCATTTTGATTCTTCTGTCATATATATCTGATCAACTAAATCATCTCTCATAGATGGTTTATTAGTAGGAATTTCAAGAACTTCCAAATTATATATCTTTTTAAATTCTTCTGCTTCTGTAGCTGCAGTTCCTGTCATTCCAGACAGTTTTTTATAAAGTCTAAAATAATTTTGTAAGGTTATAGTTGCATAGGTTACAGACTCTCTATTTATAGAAACTGACTCTTTGGCTTCTATAGCTTGGTGTAATCCATCAGAATATCTTCTACCTTCCATTAATCTTCCAGTAAATTCATCTACTATGATTATTTCAGAGTCTCTAACAACATATTGTTCATCTTTTATATAAAAATTATTTGCCTTGATAGAGTTTTCTAGAAGATGAGAACATATTTGATTATTTTCGGAGTATAAGTTCTCAATATTAAGATCTTTTTCAACTTTATTAATTCCATTTTCTGTGAGTGCAACAGATTGTCTTTTCGAGTCTATTTGATAGTCTTGTTCTAAATTTAATTTAGATGCTATTTTTGAAAACTTTTTATAATCTTGAGTTTCATCAGGAGCAGGACCAGAAATAATTAGTGGAGTTCTTGCTTCATCAATAAGAATATTATCTACTTCATCCACAATAGCAAAAGTAAGATTTTTTTGAACTTTTTCTGATTTATTTTGCGCCATATTATCTCTAAGATAATCAAAACCAAATTCATTATTAGTTCCATAAACTATATTAGAATTATAAGCTTTATCTCTTTCAACTTTTATAAGTTCAAGTGATTCAGATTTTTGATTTTTTTCTAGAATCATAGAACCACTATTTTGAATACAACCAACAGATAAACCTAAAAATTTATAAAGCTTACCCATCCATTCTGCATCTCTTTTAGCTAAATAATCATTTACAGTAACTACATGAACATCATTTCCAGATAAGGTGTTTAAGTAAGCAGCTAAAGTAGCTATCAACGTTTTACCTTCTCCAGTCCGCATCTCAGCAATTTTACCTTGATGAAGGCAAATACCACCTATTAATTGAACATCAAAGTGGCGCATTCCTAAACATCTTCTTGAAGCTTCTCTAACAACAGCAAAAGCTTCTTCTAAAATTAAATCTAATGAATTTTTAGATAGATATTTATTTCTTAATATACTCGTCTGTTCTTTTAAGTCATCATCTGATAAATTTTCATAGAAAGATTCTAAAGAATTGATTTTTTCTACAGTTTTATATAGAGCTTTAACCTCATCTTCATTAGAATTACCTATAATTTTTTTTAGAATATTAAACATAGACTAAAGAAACAGAGCTCCAACAGAATCTCCTCTATTTGTTCTTTTTATAGCTTCACCAAAAAGTTCAGAAATTGATAATATTTTTAGTTTGTCACTTATATAGTTTATTGGAAGACTATTAGTTACTACAACTTCTTTAATTTCTTTTGAATTAACAATGGTTTCAATTGACTTTTCAGGAAAAACACCATGTGTAGCTGCTACATAAACATCCTTAACTCCATTATTTTTTAATAATTTAGATCCAGCTGTCATAGTTCCACCCGTATTAATTTCATCATCAAATAAAACAGCAGATCTATCTTTAACATCTCCAATAATATTTAAAGTTTCAACTTTATCTTTATTACCAATTCTTCGTTTTTCAATAATTGCTAAAGGAGCTCCAAGTTTATTTGCAAAGTCTCTAGCTCTCTTTGTACCACCTATATCTGGTGAAACAACAACTAAGTCATCTAGTTTTTTATCTATAAAATACCTAGCTAAAATAGGCAAAGCAGTCAATTCATCAACTGTTGCAGAAAAAAAACCTTGCACTTGTCCTGCATGTAAGTCCATAAGCATAACTCTGTCTGCTCCTGCAGTAGTGATTAGGTCCGCAATAAGCTTTCCTGTAATAGGAACTCTAGGTTGATCTTTTTTATCTGTCCGAGCATAGGAATAATATGGAATAACTGCAGTTATTCTACCTGCTGAAGCTCTTTTAGCTGCATCTATCATTATTAGTAATTCCATAATATGATCATTTACAGGAAAAGCAGTAGGTTGAATAATAAAAACATCTCTTTCTCGAACATTTTCAAGTATTCTTACAAACGTATTATCGTTAATAAATTTAAACACTTCAGATCTAGTTAGATTTTGCCCCATATATTTAGCAATATCTTTTGCCAAATCATTGTGAGCATTCCCACTTATTATTAAAGGGTCTTTTTGTAAATTTTTATTTGTCATATTTAATCTCTTATTCATAATTTATCAAAAAAAAACATAAAAATAATAAGTTTTGAGAATAATAAAAGGGTAAAAAAAATCATATTTATATAATCTAAAAAAAAAAAAGTTTATAATTTATTTATAAAGTTTAAATTTATGGATATTTATTTAGCAAGCCCAAGAGGATTTTGTGCAGGTGTAGTTCTAGCTATAGACCTAGTGGAAATAGCTTTAAAAAAATATGGTTCACCTGTATATGTAAAGCATCAAATCGTACATAACCCAGTTGTAGTTTCTGAAGTAGAAGAAATGGGAGCTATAACTGTAGATAATGTCAGTGATGTGCCAAATAATTCTACTGTTGTTTTTTCGGCTCATGGATCACCCCCTGAAGATTATAAATTAGCAAAAGAAAAAAACTTAAGAGTTATAGATGCTACTTGCCCATTGGTGACAAAAGTACACAATGAAGCAAAAAAATATTCAAGAGAAGGTAAAAATATAATCTTAGTAGGTCATAAAGGACACCAAGAAGTTATAGGAACCTCTGGTCAAGCAGATATGCAAATAATTGATGATAGAGAAAGTTTCAATTTGTTAAATAATGCAAAAAAAGATAGTGATGTTGTAGTTCTATCTCAGACAACATTATCAGTAAGAGATACAGAAAATACAGTAGAAAAAATAAAAAAAGTATATCCAAATGCAAAGATTCGTAATGATATATGCTACGCCACAACTAATAGACAAGAAGTTACAGTAAAACTTGCAAGTAAAGTTGATTTAATATTAGTAGTTGGAGCATCTAATTCTTCTAACTGTAATAGATTAAGAGATGTATCTATACAATCAGGTACAAACTCTTATCTTATAAATTCTTATGATGAAATAAATCCAAATTGGTTAACTGGTATAAAAAAATTAGGCTTAACTTCAGGAGCATCTACTCCAGAAAATTTAGTATATGAAATTGTGAAGAAACTTAATCCAAATAAAGTTATACGGTTTCATGACATTGATGAAGAAATTAAATTTGAAATTCCTCGAAAAGTTAAACAACTACTAGATGAAGAATAAGTTAATTAGTATAATTTTTCTTTCTTTATTGATATTACTAATAGCATGTGACCAAATTAGAGATAATTATTACAATTGTTCATCAGAAGATTTAAAATATGAAACCACAAATATTACTTTGAGTAATAATTCGAGTTCAGTTAATATAAATGTTTATCATGGAAAATCTAATATTGAGCATCAAAGAGGTTTAATGTGTATAAGAGACTCAGAAGTTATAGACGGAATGCTCTTTAGTTATAAAAATGAGCAAAAATCTAGTTTTTGGATGCTTAAGACATTCATTCCAATAACAATAATATATTTTGATACTAATAATTTATCTGTAGATTTTTTTGAGATGAAACCTTGTAAAAGGACTTTATTTCAAATAATGACTGACTACGAACAAAAGTGTTATGAAGAGTCAAAAGATTATATTCCTCAAACAAATTATATTAATTCTTTAGAATTATTCGAGTCATTTGAAAAATTAGAAGAAATAAAAACTATTTTAGCCGATGACAAACTAAAACTTATGATTAATAATTAATTAATAATTATCAACTAAGGATTTTATTTGGCATCATTAATTTTGGTTAGACATGGTAAAAGTCACTGGAATAAAGAAAATAGATTTACTGGATGGACGGACATAGATCTAGCACAAGAAGGCATATCTGAAGCAAAATCTGCAGCTCAGGATATAAAATTGAAAGAAATAAAAATCGATTTAGTTTACAGCTCAATTTTTTCAAGAGCATATAATACTGCAAAAATAATTCTTGAAGAAATAAAGATTAAAGATATTGCTATTGAAAAAGAATGGAGAATTAATGAGAGACATTATGGTGATTTACAAGGTTTAAATAAAAAAGAAACTTCAAAAAAATATGGGGAAAAACAGGTATTTAAGTGGAGAAGAGACTATTTAACAAAACCTCCCTTATTAAATGAGAACAAATGGAATAGTGATAAATCACTACCGATTTTTGAAAATATAAAAGATAGTGACTTTCCAAGAGGTGAATCATTAAAAGACACCCTAGTAAGAGTCGAAGGCTTTTGTAAAGAAATTCTATATTCAAAATTAGACAGTGGAAAAAATATTTTAATTGCAGCACATGGTAATAGCATTAGAGCAATGATTAAAATCTTCGAAAATATTTCAGATTTTGATATAAATAAAATTGAAGTGGCAACTGGAAAGCCCATTTTTTATACATATAGTCATAAAAAATTCAAAAGAAAATAAATTTACACGGTAACGTTTACCTGTAAATAGGTACCTTTTACCGTGTACACGGAAAACAATGATCTTAAAAGTAAAAAAAATATATTATGGGTGGTGGGTTAGTATTGCTGGTGCTATGAATACCTTAATATCAAGTATTCCAACTTTTACTGGTGGAAGCATAATTTTTAAAGCTATAGAAGATGAATTTGGATGGTCAAGAGCCATTGTTTCAGGTGTTTCTTCCTTTGGAAGATTTGGGGGTGCTTTATTAGGTCCTATTGAGGGCTATTTAAGTGATAAATTTGGTGCGTGGAAAATGATTATATTAGGATTCATTATCGCAAGTTTAGGATTATTTTGGTTAAGTACTATAAATTCTATTCTTTTTTATTATATTTCTTATCTTGTCGTTTCAATCGGTGTAAGTATTGGAGGTTTTGTACCATCTATGGCAACAGTAAATGTTTGGATGCCTCATAAAAGATCTACTGCTATGAGTTGGGTTATTGGAGGAAGTTCAATTGGTGGATTTTTTATGCCATTTATGGTTTTTTCTATAGAAGAATATGGATGGCGTTTAACTATGGTAATTTTAGGAATTATTTTTCTAATATCTGGACCTATACTTTCTATGATAATGAGAAAAAAACCTGATTATTCAATATTAGAAAAAATTAAATCTAATCCTAAAGTTATAGCTAATTCTGACATGACACCTAAAAATGCTTTAAAAACTCAGCCATTTTGGATTCTTGCATTTTCTCATTTTTTTGCCAATATTTCTGTTGGTGCTATTTCAGCACATATTTTTTTATATCTAACTGACACAAATGGTGTAAATTTAAGTGTAATTCAAGCTGGAACAATTTTACCCATAATGTTTATTTTTAATTTTTTAGGGCAAATAGCTGGAGGATTAATTGGAGATATATATAATAAAAAAATTTTACTTCCTATCTTTTTAATTATTCAATCCTTTGCAATAATAATACTTGCTTATTCAAACAGTTACTTCTTAGTTATAATATTCTGTATAATTTATGGCATTGGATTTGGAATGAGAACTCCAATCTTTCATGCTTTTAGAGGTGATTTTTTTGGTGGAAAGTATTATGGAACAATCTTAGGTCTTAATGCATTTCCTATGGGAATTGGAATGATGGCAGCACCAGTAATTGTAGGATACTTATACGATACATATAATACTTATCTTTATTCCTTATTGGTTATGTCATTACTATGCGCACTGTCATGTTTTCTGATAGTTATAATTAAGAACCCTAATAAAACTAATAAAATATTAAATAAACTATGAAAAAAATAAAACATATTGAGCAAATTGCAGACGAATTTGGTATAGATTCAAAATCTCTTGAATTTTACGGGAAATTCAAGGCTAAAATACCTCTTGAAAATATAAATAAAACTAAAAAATCTAAAATTATTGTCGTTACAGCTATAACACCAACACCACTTGGAGAAGGTAAATCTACAACTGCAATTGGATTAACACAGGGATTAGGAAAAATAAATAAGAATGTTGCGCTTACTATAAGACAGCCATCCCTAGGACCAGTTTTTGGTCATAAAGGAGGTGGTACTGGTGGAGGTAAAACTACTGTGGAACCAGCAGTAGATATAAATCTTCACTTTAATGGTGATTTCCATGCTATGGAATCAGCACATAATTTATTATCAGCAATGGTAGATAATACTGTCTATAGAAACATTATTAAAGACTTTTATCCAGAAAATATTACTTGGAGAAGAGTAACTGATGCTGAAGATAGATCATTGAGATCTGTTATTTCAGGAACTGGTGGTCCTACAACTTCTCCAATAAGATCAACAGGGTTTGATATTTCAGCAGCTTCAGAAATAATGGCTATATTAGCTTTAACCGATTCTTACAAAGACTTAAGGGAAAGACTTGGAAATATTGTTGTAGGATGGAAAAAAGATAAAACACCTGTTTTAGCTAAAGAAATAAATGCTGTTGGATCAATGATGGCACTACTTAAAGATGCAATAAAACCAAACTTAGCTCAAACTGTAGAAGGTCAACCAGCTATAGTTCATATGGGTCCTTTTGGAAATATAGCTCATGGTTGTTCATCAATTTTAGCAGACCAAGTAGCGTCAACATTTGCAGATTTTGTTATAACTGAAGCGGGTTTTGGAGCAGATTTAGGTTTCGAAAAATTCATGGATATCAAAGTAAGGCAAGGAGGCCCAGAACCTTTTTGTGCAGTAATAGTTGCAACAATTAGAGGCCTAAAATGGCATGGTGGAGTAGATATAAAAAACTTGATGGGAAAAAATAATAAAGCAATTATTAAAGGTTCAGAAAACTTAATAAATGCAATAAGAATTGTTTCAAAATATGGTTTGAAATCAGTCGTAGCAATAAATCTATTCCCAAATGATACAAAAGAAGAAATAAATTTAGTGAAAAAAATATGTGAAGAAAATAATTCTGTTGCTATTGAAGCTAATGGTTTTTCTCAAGGAGGAGAAGGAATGATTGACCTTGCTTCTTATATATCTAATTTAGATGAAAATGAAAAAGGTATTAATTTATTATATGAAAATAAAGAATCACCTATAAATAAAGTAGAAAAACTTGCTAAAGAAATTTATTCAGCGGATAAAGTATCATGGAGCCCTATGACAAGAACAACCCTAAGGTTATTTGAATCTCAAGGATGGGATTTTCCAATCTGTATGGCTAAAACTCATCTTTCAGTTTCAGCTAATCCTAAGCTTAGAGGAGCACCGGTAGGTCACACATTACCTATAAAGGAAGTTAGAGTACTTGGGGGAGCAAAACAAATTGTTACTTTAGCTGGCGATATAATCACATTACCAGGATTACCAAGTAACCCAAATGCATTTGATATAGACTTAAATGATAAAGGTGAAATTATAAATATTTTATCGACTTAGGAATGACTAGAAAGATAATGATTTCTTAAAATATCTTCTCCATAATCTGAATCGAAATCTCTAAGTACTGAATGAATGTGATTAGCATCATTTTGGACATTATCATATTCTATTAAAAAAGAGTCATGTTTAATAGTATAGTAATGACCTTGGGATATTTCAGTTGATCCAGCCCAAGAAAATTTAGTATTTTCAAAACCTATGGACATAATTTTTTTTTGATATGAATTAGCAAAAGGCAAATTAAATCTTTTTACATAAATATTTATTAGGTCTATCAAACCTTTTCTTTGTGTGTCTGTCATTTCAGTAAATTTTAATCCTTGGTCAAAATTAGAGGGATCAAATGTTCTATAATTAGCTGTTAAAATATCAGAGTGAGCATTTTGAGTTATAATAGCTTTTGCCTGTTTTTCTGTACTTAATGAATTAATTAGCTTTCTTGCTTGATCTTCTTCAGGTGCTAAGGCTCTAAAACCTTTATCTGGCCCATCAATAACTTTAGCAGGATTTGCTCCAAAAAAAAGAGGATGCATAGAAAAATCATTTCCTAAGACATTAACAGTTAAACCGATATGGTGTCCACCAATTCTAAATCCCCGAGGTTTATTTTCAGAGTTAGGCAGACCAAAAATTGCCAACCAGTATCTTTCTGTAGATCTAACCCACTGTCCAGATCCTCCTTCAGAACTATCAGAATGAGCAGCTTCATAATCTCCTAATATACTTTCTAAATTAATAATTGCTTTAGCAGTTTTATAACCATTAGATGAATATGAAAGCTCTAATAAATCGTATGATAATTTTCTTTGATAAGGCTTCATATCAAAAATCAATAATCCATTTTGAGGATGTGGAGTGTAATACCAAATATATCTTTCATTATCTTCGAAAGGAAATTTGATTTTTTCCAATTGATTTTCATTTAAAGAATTAAGTATTTCTAGAACTTTAGTCGAAAGTTTTTTTATTAAAGTATTATATTGTTGCATTTAAAAAAATTAAGATTAATTATTTCTATTTTCTATAAACTATATAAATATTTTTTATAAAATATTATTGATAGTATAACACTTAAGTAAAAATATTTAGAATGTATATGAAAGTTACTATAAGTGGTTCAAGTGGTTTTATAGGACAAAACTTAATTGGTTATTTGTCAGAAAAGAACTATAAAACTAATTTACTAATTAGAGATAATAAAAAAAGTTATCAAAAAAATGGGATCCTGAAAATTATTATTTAGATGAAAAATTAATCTATGATTCAGATGTAATAGTTAACCTAAATGGAAATAAAATTATTGGTAATTTCCCTAGAAAAAAAATAGATAAATTAAGAAATAGTAGAATCAACCCAACTAAAACATTAATTAATACTATAGCTAAATTAAAAAACCCTCCAAAATTACTAATTTCTGCTTCTGCATGTGGTTTTTATGGGAATAGACCTAGTGAAATCCTTACTGAAAGTTCACCCAAAGGTAGAGGGGTACTATCAGATTTAGTAAATGAATGGGAATCAATTCAAAATCTAAAAAATACTAGAATCATATTTCTCAGACTAGGAACGATTATTTCTCATCAATCACCAATGATAAAAAATATGAAAAGATTTAGTAATATTATTGGTATAGATAAATTAGGATCAAGCAAAAATTTATTCCCTTGGATTTCATTATTAGATACCTTAAGAGCAATAGATCATATTATAAAAAATGAAAACTTAAATGGTCCTGTAAACCTTACATCAAATAAAACATCAAATATGCAAAATATTTTGCATGATATAAATATTTCTATCAAACCTTTGGTAAAATTTTCAATCAACAAAAAAATTATCTCTTTGATATTTGGAGAAATCGGAAAAGAGTTATTTTTAAATAATCAAAATATTATTCCATCAAAACTTTTAAAATCAAATTTTATATGGGAGAAAAGTACCATAAATGAAAGTCTTACTTAGATTCTTTCACCATTTTTCTAAGTACAAATGGTAGTAATCCACCATTATAAAAATACTGAGCTTCAATCTCTGTATCAATTCTAATCAATGTATTAAATTCTAATTTTTCTCCATTTAGCTTAGTTACATTTACCTTAATATTTGAGTTTGGAATAATTGTTTTTTCAAGCCCTTGAAAATCATAAATTCCTGATCCATCAAGACCTAAAATTTCTGGGGTTTCATTTCTTAAGAACTGTAATGGAATAATTCCCATTCCAACTAAATTAGATCTATGTATTCTTTCAAAACTTTCAGCTATGACAACCTTTACACCAAGTAAAGCAGGACCTTTAGCTGCCCAGTCTCTTGATGAGCCTGTTCCATACTCTTTACCAGCAATAACAACTAATGGTGTGTTAGATTCTAAATATTTTTCTGAAGCTTCAAAAATTCTCATTTTTTCATTTGTAGGAAAATGAATTGTCCAATCCCCTTCATCTTCAACTAATTGATTTCTTAATCTTATATTTCCAAATGTACCTCTAACCATTACATTATGATTTCCTCTTCTAGAACCATAGGAATTAAATTCAAACCTTGGAACATCACTAGAAATTAAAAGTTGACCTGATGGGGCAGATTGAGGAATTGATCCAGCTGGTGATATATGATCAGTTGTTACTGAATTAGATAGTTTAACTAAACATCTAGCACCTTCAATAATATTTTTTTCAGGCAAACTTAAATCAAAATCTTCGAAATACGGAGGTTTTTGTATATATGTTGAATCAGGTTCCCAGTTGAATTTATCACTTTTGTTTGAGGTAAGTTTTTTCCATTCTTTAGGTCCTTCAAATACAGATTTATATTCCTCTATAAACATATCTGAAGTTAAAGATTTTTGAATAGTATTTTCAATTTCTTCAGATGATGGCCATAAGTTTTCTAAATAAATTGGATTTCCTTTTTCGTCATATGAAATAGGATCTTTTGTAAAATCGATATTTACCGTTCCAGCTAGTGCATACAAAACGACTAACATAGGAGAAGCAAGATAATTAGCTTTAACTTGAGGATGAACTCTACCTTCGAAGTTCCTATTACCAGAAAGTACAGCAGAAACTGATAATTCTTTTTGTTCAACTTCTTCAGCTATTTTTTGAGGTAAAGGACCAGAATTACCAATACAAGTCGTACATCCGTATCCTACCGTTTGAAATCCTATATTATTTAAATATTTATCCAACCCTGCCGCTTCAAGATATTTACTAACTACTTTAGAGCCCGGAGCTAAAGAGGTTTTTACCCAATTTTTAGGTTTAATTCCTTTCATATAAGCATTTCTTGCTATTAGACCTGCCCCAACCATAACATTAGGATTAGAAGTATTAGTACAACTAGTTATAGCTGCGATAACAACAGATCCATTATCTAATTTTGAAGTATTGATTTGATCTGATGATAAATTGAAATTTTCATAAAAATTTGTCTTAACATCAGATAAAAGAAGCCTATCTTGAGGTCGTTTAGGCCCTGCTAATGAACTCTTAACTTCAGATAAATCAAAATCAACAATTTTTGTAAAATCTGGTGCGATCCCATCATAAAAAAGATTATTTTCTTTATTATATTTTTTTACTCTATCAATTATTTTTTTATCTCTTCCTGTAATTTTTAGATAATCAATAGTTCTTTCATCTACAGGGAAAAATCCACAAGTCGCTCCATATTCAGGAGCCATATTTGAAATAGTTGCCCTATCAGTTAAAGATAATTTTCCTAAACTAGGACCAAAAAATTCCACAAATTTTTCTACTACTCCAACTTTTCTTAATTTTTCTACAATCGCAAGTACAATATCTGTTGCAGTTGTTCCTTCATTTATATCTCCAAATAAATTTACTCCTACTACTTCAGGAACTTGCATATAATAAGGTTGCCCAAGCATTACAGCTTCAGCTTCAATTCCACCAACTCCCCAACCCAATACTCCAACTGCATTTATCATTGTTGTATGTGAATCAGTTCCTACACAAGTATCTGGATAGATTATATTTTTTTCTGTCGATGAAAGAACTATTTCTGCCAAATTTTCTAAATTAACTTGATGCACAATTCCTGTTCCTGGAGGAACAACTAAAAAATTAGAAAAAGCATTTTGTGCCCATTTTAATAATTTATATCTTTCTTCATTCCTTTCAAACTCTCGAGAAATATTTAATTCTAAAGATGAATTCTTTGCAAATGAGTCTACTTGAACTGAGTGATCAATGACTAAATCAGATCTAACAATTGGGTTAATGATTGATGCATCTACACCTAATTTTGAAACAGCATCTCTCATTGCAGCTAAATCTACAACAACTGGAACTCCCGTAAAATCTTGAAGAAGTACTCTACCTGGCATATATGGAAATTCTTTCTCCGGAACTGAATTTTTATCCCATCTAAGTAATTGTTCAATATGCTGTTCATTAGAAATATTCATATCATGAGATCTTAAAACATTTTCTAATAAAACTCTTATAGAAAAAGGTAATTTTTTAATATCTATTTTATTATCCGAAGCTAAAGAGCCAATATCATAAAAAGCTCTTTCTCCTTCTTGTAAATTTATATGATTCTTGTAATTTTTATTATTTAAGCTTAAAGACATTCTCTCCCCTGTATATCTAAGTCTATTATTAATTTTAATGTTACATTCTATTATCAGAATAAATAAAGAGTTAGAATGAATCAAATAGCTAAATTAATTCAAAAAAACATCCCTTTTTACTATGGTTGGATCATTGTAGCTGGTTCTGGCTCCACAATGTTTGTTAGAAATTCAGCAGCTACTTTAACTATAGCAGTGTTTGTTTATCCAATGAGTGAAGATCTAGGATGGTCAAGAACTTTAATAGTTGGAGCCTCTTCATTAGCGGGAATAATTTCTATTTTTATATCTCCTTTATCTGGATATATAATTCAAAAATTTGGTTCAAAAATAACATTACTTTTTTCTGTAGCTTTGTTGGGAGTCACTACTATACTTATAAGTCGAACTTTTACTCCTATAACTTTTTATGTTTTATTTGGAGTAGGAAGAATAATTTTCAGTTCGCCTATTCAAATTGGCGCATCTACAGTTGTGACCAAATGGTTTATTAATAATAGAGGCAAAGCAATAGGTATATTAGGATTGATGCATTCTTTAGGAATGGGTTTATTTCCTTTATTTGCACAAGTGATTATGAACTTAGATGGAAATAATATTGATTCTTGGAGATTAAGTTGGGTTTGTATAGGAATAACTGTTTGGTTATTATCTTTTCCATTAGTTTTTTTTACTATGATCAATAACCCTAAAGATGTAGTTGAAGAAAATAGCAAGTATTTAAAAATTAAGCAATCAACAAATGATTCGATTAGATCAGAAAAATCTATAAGTTTAAAAAGAGCTATTAAATCTAAGTCATTTTGGATGCTATCTTTTGTGGGATTTCTTACATATTTTATCCATACAGGAGTAAATATTCATCAAGCTGCTTATTTAATTGATAAAGGCTTAAGTCCAATTATCGCAGCATCTGCATTGACATTAATGGCAGTAGGAACTGGCTTTGGAAGTATTATAACAGGGTGGGCAACAGATAGATTTAATTCTAAAAAAGTATATCTTATTGCTACATTATGGTTAGGAATTAGTTCTCTACTATTTTTACTAGTAAATAGTATTTTTTCTGCTTATTTAGTAGCATTTTTATTTGGAATTACCTTAGGTGGATTATTAGTAATCCCGCCAGTAGTTTTATCTGATATTTTTGGTAAAGATAATATAGGTGCGATTAGAGGTTATACTGAACCTTTTGTGAGTGCAGGACAAGCAGCAGGAGGAATATCTGCTGGCTTAATATATGATTTTTCGGGATCCTACCAATTTAGTTTCCCACTTTTTGCAGTCATAGCTAGTATTGCATGTTTATTTATTTCTTTATCTCCAAAAAAGTTATCAAATAATTAGAAAGTTTTTAAAATGCTAATAGATATCCATACTCACATACAACAATTTTCAGATAAAGATTTAGATATATTGATAAAAAATTCAAGATTAAAAAATATTGATATAATCGTAGCTGCTGGTACAACATTATCAGATTCAACTAAAGCTTTAGAATTAGCAAATAAGTATAAAGAAATTTATGCTGCAGTAGGAATTCATCCTCAAAATATTCATAATGAAAGTACGAATAATTACATAGCAAAACTCGAAAAGTTAATTCAATTTGAAAAAACTATAATGGTGAGTGAAATAGGATTAGATATACAAGAAAACTCAGTAGATATTAAATTACAGAGAAAATTTTTTTCTGAACAAATAAATTTAGCTAAACTACATCATTTACCTATAGCTTTTCATGTTAGAAATGCAAATAAAGAAGCTATAAAAATTATAAAAAGTGAAAAAATAAATGAAATTAAATCAGTTGCACATTATTTTTCAGGAGACTATCAATATGCTAAAGAATTACTAGATAATGGTGTGTTTATTTCTGTTGCAAAACCCTTTTTAAGAGATGAAAAATTATCTAGCACAATTAAAAAATTACCTTTAGATAGATTAGTAATTGAAACAGATTCTTACCCTCAATATTTTAAAAAAAATAGAACCAGATGGACTGAGCCTAAAGATCTTTATAATATACTTGAAAAACTGAGTAGAATTTTTCAAAAAGGCAAAGAAGAAATCAAAGAAATAATCTCAGATAATAGTAAATATATACTGAGTATTTAAACTTTTCTTTTCTTCTTTACTTTTTTTACTTTTTTCTTTAATAATTTAGAATTATCTAGATTATTTTCAATATCATTAGAAATTATAGAATAATCATTTTGAGAAATTACATGAACTGGTGTGATAAAAGCTAAATACCAATCTTCAGGAGCCCATTTTTTTACATAACTCAAAGATGGAGAAACATCATAAGCACTTACGAATTTTTTTTCAGATAAAATTTTTGGAGTACTTAATTTAACTCTATATGGAAGTATTTCATCGCTATTAGAAATATTCCATATTTTTTTTGTTTCATAATACTTTTTTGAATTTACTTTTGCTAATCCAACAAATGATCTTAATTCAGAAACATAAAAAATAACATTATCATTTTTATCAATTTTATTTGTGAGTTTATTATCTTTTTTTGAAAATCCCATAATATCAAAAGATCTTTCTTGGGAAATCTTAAAATTTTCTGAAGATAAATTTATTAACCAAAATGTATTTGCCATAATAAAAATTATAACATTTATAATATTTTTATTTTCAATCTTGATTTTTCAATCGAATAAATATGGCTATAGAATTCATTGAAATTAGTATACATAATAATACTATAATTCCCGTTGAAGCAATTGCTCTAAATTCATCTTGGGGAAATGCAGCCCATGTATAAATTTGCAAGGGTAAAATGGTGAATCTATCCATAGGTCCTGATGGAACCGTAGTTATGAACACAAGAGAACTAATTATCAAAATTGGAGCTGTTTCACCAACGGCTCGAGACATAGCTAAAATTATTCCACTCATAATACCTCCTATAGAATGAGGTAAAATTACATTTTTAGAAACTTCCCATTTTGTTGCTCCAAGTGCATAAGCTGCGTCCTTTAATGATGGTTGTATAGTCCTAATGGCTTCTTGGGAAGCTATGATAACTATTGGCAAAACTAATAAAGTCATAGTTAAAGCACCTGCTAAAAGGCTTTTACCTAAAGATAATGTATAACTAAAAAAAGCTAATCCTAGTAATCCATATATTATAGAAGGAACTCCTGCTAAATTAGATACATTGAGTTTTATTAATTTAGTAAACCAATTATCAGTAGCAAATTCTTCTAAATATAACGCTGTAGAAATTCCTATAGGGATAGTTAAAATAGCTGTCATTGAAATTAACCATAAAGTACCTGCAAGTGGAGCTAAAATTCCAGATTTTTCAGCTTTTCTCGATGCATAGTTTGTAAAAAAATCCCAAGTGAGATATTTATACCCATCTGAAATAATATCTATAAATAAAACCATTAAAGATATTAATCCAACCATAACTGCTAGTAAAAATATTAAGTTAAAAAATTTATCTTTCATTTTTCAATCATATTGTTGTGCATATTTTGTTACTATAAGTCGTCCAATTATATTCATTAGAAAAGTCAAGAAAAAAAGAAGTAATCCAACAGCAAAAATACTATTATATTCAACAGATCCTTGTTGAGTCTCTCCTTGACTTACAGTTACTATGTAAGCTGTCATTGTTTGGATAGCATCTAAAGGATTTATTGTTAAAGCAGGCTTCCCTCCTGCTGCTAAGCTAACTATCATAGTTTCACCTATAGCTCGAGAAATAGCTAATATGAAAGATGCTACAATACCAGAAATTGCAGAAGGGAATACTACTCTTAAAGCTACTTGATATCTTTTAGCACCAACTGCATAAGCTGCTTCTCTTAAGCTATTAGGTACAGCATTCATAGCATCTTCAGATAAAGTTGAAACCATTGGAATAATCATAATACCCATAACTATTCCAGCACTAAGTGCATTAAATATAATTGTTTCAGGAAAAAAAAATTGAATAATTGGAGTTACAAATGTTAGAGCAAAATATCCATAAACAACAGTTGGGATCCCTGCAAGAATTTCTAAAAAAGGCTTTACAATTTTACGAAATTTCCTTGATGCATATTCAGATAAATAAAAAGCGCTTCCAAGACCAAACACTAAAGCAGTTGAAGCAGCAATAAAAGCAACAAGAAAAGTACCATTAACTAGAGGAAGTATCCCAAAATTTTGTGGAATAAAAAGAGGAGTCCATTTTAGCCCCGTAAAAAATTCTTTAAATCCAACTTCAGAAAAAAAAGGAATAGAATTAACTCCTAATATAGAAATTATTCCTACAGTAGTAATTATAGATATAAGTCCACTTAATCTTAACAAATTTATAATTATAAATTCTTCAGTTTTCCGCCTAGTCAATTTTCTAGAAGTATCAGAATTTTGCATATTTTAAAATATATTAATTGAAAGTCAAAACTAGGTTATTACAGTTAAGTTTTAAAATATTAAATAAATGTTAAAAAATTACAAATATGGAATCTTAATCGTTATAGTCAATCCTTCATTCAATAAACTTTCAGCGTAAATTTCACCATTATGAACATCTATAATTTGTTTTACTATAGACAAACCAATTCCTGAATGTTTTTCGCTTCTTAATCCCTCAGCTCTATAGAACCTTTCAAATATATGAGGAAGATCCTTATCTGATAATCCAATTCCATAATCTTTAATTGAAATGTTATAAAATTTCTCAGAGTAAATACAATTGATTTGAATTTTGCTATTAGGTGGACTATAACGAACAGAATTAGAAATTAAATTCTCAATAGCATTTCTAAACATATTTTTATCAATTAATATTTCAGGAAATCCTGATTGAGTAATAATTTCTATATCAATTTTATTTTTTTTCAAAATTATATAAAAATCTCTTTTGATTTCTTCCAAGAATATTGATAATTCGCATTTTTGAATATTTAAAGATAATTTACCAGATTCAATTTCATGCAAATCTATAATTTCTTTAGAAATTTTCTCTAAACGATCTGAATCCTCCTTAATTTTATTAAGAAAAAAATCAAAATCTAAATCATTATTATTTTTTTTACTATTACTTAATGCATCTAAATTTAATTTCATAGAAGTTATTGGAGTTTTTAATTCATGTGATGTATTTGCAAAAAATTCTTTCCTTGTAATATCTAAATTAACATACTCTGTCATATCTTTTAGAATTAAAATTATAAAATTGTTTGTATTAACAGATTTCAAGTTAAAATATCGTTGAGGGAATGAAAATATAATATCCGTTTCTAAATATTTTTCTTCTTTTGAATTATTATAAAAGTTAAATAAATCTAAATTATTTGAAAAATCAGTAAGTTTTTTTATATCTTTTTCATTATTTATTTCTAATTCAAATAAATTAACAGCTTGTTCGTTATAATCTAAAATATTCATATCATAATCTAAAAAAATCATTCCATCAGAAAAATGATTTTTGGATATTTTGTATAAATTTAATAATTTTGTTGAAATATTAATTTCATTTCTCAAGTAATTTGTTTTTTTATTTATTGTATTAGTCATTTCATTAAATTCTGAGAAATATTTTTTACTAATTTTTTCTATTTCTATATTTTTAGATATTTCAAAATTATAGTTATTTATTTTAAATTTAAATAAAAATATGCTATTTATACTTAAAAGAATAAATAGCAAAAAAGTTACTAGCAATTGGAAGGCAGATCCTAAATAAAAAATTAAAACTAAAAAAGGTAGTATCACAAATAAATTAAGTATTAAAACTAAAAGCGAAATAGGAATTTGTAAAATTTGAAGTTTAATTTTAAAAAAAAAGTTAGTCAACATTAGATTTATAACCAACTCCTCTAACTGTAATTATTTTTTTTGGAGTCTTACTATTTTCTTCTATTTTTTCTCTAATCCATCTTATATGAACATCAACTGTTCTTGTATCTCCAAGATATTTATATCCCCAAATATCTTGAACCAAACTTTCTCTTGTAAAAACTTTTCCTGGATTTGACATCAAAAGATAAATAAGATCAAATTCTTTATTTCTAAAAAAAACATCTTCTTCATTGATTTTTATTTGTCTTTTATCTAAATCTATATCAATGCCTAAGTGTGTAAATTGTTTTTTTGATATTATCTTATTTTTATCTTTAACTAATTTATTTCTTCTTAGATTTGATTTAATTCTAGCAAGTAATTCAGGCATACTAAATGGTTTAGATACATAATCATCAGCGCCTAATTCCAAACCTAATATTTTATCTATTTCTGTTTCTTTTGCTGTTAAAATTATTACTGGTGTGTCTATATTTTCGTAGCGAATTCTTTTACATACTTCAAGCCCATCAAGGCCAGGTAACATTATATCTAAAAGAATTATATCAAATTCTTCAGATAGAATAGTATTGATGGCTGAAATACCATCTTCTTCGTATTTAACTAAATAATTTTCAGCAATTAAATTATATCTAAGTGCCTCTCTAATACTTTTATCATCTTCAACTATAAGCACTCTTATTTTATTCTTATCAATATTCAAAATTTTATTAACTTGTAAACTTATATTAAAATAATGTATCTAAAAATATTATATATTTAGATTTATTAAAAAAGTATTAAGAAATTTTTGATTTAATTTTAAATGTATCTTTAGAGTTAGAATTTTTATTGTAACCACACATTAAACATTGAATATATTTTCCTTGTTTATCTTCAGTGTATTCAATCGTTCCTTTTTTACATTTTGGGCATGAACTTAAATAGAGCATATAATTATTATTATTTAATTTTCTTGAATAATAATAATTATAAGTTTTTTTCGCATGTTATTTTTACTACAAGTTTATTAAATTAATAAGATAATAGACTTGTTAATAATTATTAAAAGTTTATCAAAACAAGTAAGAACGTCTTATGATAGAAAATACAATACCAGTAAAAGGAATTTCTCTTTTCTTATTTACAATAGTATCTTCATTTGTCGTTTTGATTTACTTTTTTGCTTGGGATTCACAAAATAAAATAGATGAAAATTCTAACTATAAAACTTCATGGTTTCAAGAAAGTAGTATATTTATATGTCCTTTGCACTAAAAATCAGACAAAGTATTTCAGATATTGATTTCAAACATTATGGATGGGTAATTGTAGCAGTAGGAGCTGTCGCTCAAATGATAGGTTCGGCAATAAGAATGGCATTTGGTATTATAATTGATCCACTTGTTGAGGAATTTTCTTGGGATCCTAAATCAATCGGAATAGCCTATGCAATCATGTCAATAGTAACTGCATTTTCGTCACCTATTGCAGGTTATTGTTCTATGAAAATAGGTGCAAGAAAAACAATGTATATAGGATTACTTCTTTTTTTAATAGGTATGATGTGGACAGCCTTGGCAACCACAATCTTTGAATTTTATATTTCATATGGAGTCATTTTTGGTTTTGCTCAATCTTTATTTCTAGTTCCTGTTATACCAGCTGTGGCCATCTGGTTTAAGAAAAGGCTCGGACTAGCGACTGGTCTAATAATTGGTATGTGGAGTCTCGGTCCTGCAATTGTTATTCAATTAATGGGAATAATGCTAGATTCTTTAGGGTGGCAACAAACCTTTATTATAAGTGGAATTGTAGGAACTATTATTATGGTGATTTCTCTACAGTTTTTTAGAAATACACCACAAGAAATGAATTTACTACCTTATGGTGCTACTACTATTAATTCAGACAAAAATACAAATATTCAAGGTGAAAATATTTATTCTATGAATTTACAAAAAATTGTTTATAATACAAATGCATTTTGGAGCTTAATGAATGTACATTTTTTAGGTTGTGTAGGTCATGCAGTTATTTTAATTGGATTAGTTCCATTAATGATTAGTAAAGGTATTAGTTATACAGATTCTGTAATGTGCTTAACTATTATAATGGTTGTATCAATCTCAACTAGATTTCTAACCCCTATTTTAGGTGACAGCATTAATCCTAAAATAATTATGTTTCTTTCTTTTTTAGGGCAAGGACTATTTGTTATACCTTGGGTGTTTACTGAAGATAAATGGATGTTTTATTTAGTAGGAATACTCTGGGCAATTCCATATGGAGGTGAAGGTACTTTATTTCCAATAATGAATAGAAAATATTATGGGTTTTTCCCCATGGATACAACTTATGGTTGGCAAATTTTAGCTGCAAGTTTGGGAATGGCTCTAGGAGGATTTATACCTGGGTTAGTTTTTGATGTGACAGGAGGATATGAATATGCAATTTGGATTTCAGCATTTTTTTCAATATTAGGAGCTTTTGTAATTCTAACGTTAGAAACTACTAAGAAAGTATTAAGACCCTCGTTTGAAAATCTCGGATAAACATACTGGAGAAGGAATTGAAAGTTTATATCCTGTTGGAATAAAATCTCCATTTAAATCAATTTTAAAACTATAAATATCATCGGTATTTTCATTTGCAATTAAACAAAAATCTCCAGAATTAGAAATAGAAAAATTTCTTGGTGTTTTACCTAAAGTTGAAAAACTTTTTTCAAAAATCAGGGTCCCGGTTTCCTCTATAAAAAATTTAGCTATAGAATCATGTCCTCTATTAGATCCATAAATATATTTTTCATTTTTAGAAAAATGTATATCTGCAGTTGTTGTATCTAAAATATAATTTTCTGGAATTGTAGAAAATGATTGTAATAAATTTAGACTTTTATTTGCATCTATATCAAATAAACTAATTGTTGAATCTAATTCATTTATTGAATAAGCTCTATTTTTATCAGAATTAATTACAAAATGCCTTGGACCAGAACCTTCAGGAGATTTTATAAAAGAAGAATCAATTATTTTTAAAGATACTGGATCAATTTGATACTTAAAAATTTTATCCACTCCTAGATCACATATATAAAAAGTTTCATTGTTTAAGAAAGTTATTGAATGAGCATGAGGCTCTTGTTGTCTATTTTGATTAATACTAGATCCTTCATGAGAAATTTTTTCAATAAATTCAAATTTTGAGTCTGAAGAGATTTTATAAGTTGAAAAATCACCAGAGTTATAATTAACTACGACTAAAAAATTATTCTTCTTATTTATAGAAAGATGGCAAGGACCTGAACCATTAGTTGAAATTTCATCAATTTTAACTAAACTTTGTCCAATAATTTTATAAGAACATACTATTCCAGGTTCGAGTTTAGAAGACTCTCCAACTAAAAAAACTTTATTATTATTTCCAATAACTAAAAAAGAAGGATTTTTAGGACTTATATTTTCAAAAGATTCAATTTGATTCATTTCTCCTGAATCTTCATTTAAATTTATAAGGTATATTCCTTCGCTACTTCTTTTTGAGTATGTTCCTACTAGCCAGTTCATTTTTCTCCATGTGTTATTTATAAAAAAAAAATATATTGCTATAGTTTAATAGATAGACAACATAAATAACAAGTATGATGGTCGGGGTGACAGGATTTGAACCTGTGACCCCTCGCTCCCAAAGCGAGTGCGCTACCGCTGCGCCACACCCCGTAAGTATTCATTTTATATGTAAAATAGAAAGTTATACCCATGAAAATAACTAAAATTGAAGCAGTATATCCAAGTTATGAAGAAACTTTAAAAGACTGGCGACCAAATTTATGGCAAATTATTACAAAAATATATACAAATAATAATAAAATTTATGGTTTTGGTACCGGAGGGGGAGGAAAAGCTTCTATAGAAATAATTAGAGGTCATTTAGCTGGGCTAGTGGTAGGAAAAGAAGTTGAAAATATCAATGATATAAAATCTATATACGATAACTTATACAAAGAAACCATTCCATATGGTAGAGGTGGAGTTGGTTCAATGGCTATATCTTCTATTGACTTAGCTTTATGGGATACTTTTAGTAAATATTATGAAATACCAATAAAAAATTTACTAGAAAAAAATAAAACTCTTCATAATGAAAGTATTAATACATATGCAACTGGTAATAATATTAATATTTATAACCAATTAGGAATAGAAAACTTTAAGCTTTCTGTAAAATCTAACGGAGATTTTGAGAATGAAAAAAAAGAATTATATGACTCTATTTATAATATTAAGAAAAAATATAATAATTCAAAAAAAATTATGATAGATTGCTATATGTCATGGGATATTGAATATACAAAAAAAATGTCTAGATTCTTATCAGACTTGAAAATATACTGGATTGAAGATATTTCTTCACCCGAAACACTTTTAAATTCTGAATCAATTTTAGGAAAATTAGATGGAGCATTTTTAGCGGGTGGAGAACATGATTTAAATCATAATAATTTTTCAATTATGAAAAAAAATAATACTTATGATTTTTGGCAACCAGATATAACTTGGTGCGGAGGAATAAGTTCTCTATTAAAAATAATTGATATTTCTGATAAAGAATATCCTATAATTTTACATAGAGGTGGAGAGCCTTGGGGATTACCCTTAATTCAATCTGGTTTAATAAATAATTTAGCAGAAATTCATAATCCAAAAGATAAAAAAATAAGTATGTCAAAATGGGAAAATAAAACAATTAATAAATTAGATAAAGGTATTTTATATACAAATGAATATCTAGGATTTGGAGCTAATCCAATTAAAGGAATATTTAATGACTAAATTAAATAAAGAGGTAATTTTTTTAGGAACTGGCACGTCCGAAGGTGTTCCTAGAGTAAGCTGTTTAACAAATGATAAAAACTGTAAGGTTTGCAAAGATGCGATGATAAAAAATTCAAAAAACAGAAGACATAATACAAGCTTAATGATTAAAATTTCTGGTGAAGAATATAGTAAAAATATACTTATAGATGCTGGAAAGTTTTTTTATCAATCTGCTATCAAGTGGTTCCCAAAATATGAAATAAAAAAAATCGATGGAGTTTTATTAACACATGCACATCAAGATGCTGCAGGAGGATTTGACGATTTAAGAGATTGGACCAATAATACACAAAGTAGTATACCTATTTATTTGAGAAAAGAAGATTTTGATGTTGTGAAAAAAACTTTCTACTATCTTGTGGATACTAGTATGATATCTTCTGGAGGAACTGTTGCAAAATTAAGTTTTAATATTATAGATAATGATCATACAGTAATAGAAAATGAAAAGTTTATTCATCTTGAAGTTAACCATGGAAATAATTTTTTTGCTAACGGATATAGAATCGATGATTTTTCATATATAAGTGACTGTTCATTTATTTCTCAAAAGACTATGAATAAAATGAAAGGCAGCAAAATAATTGTTCTTGATGCTTTACGTAGAAATGGCAAACATAAGTCTCACTTTACATTAGAAGAAGCAATTGAAACAATAATAGAATTAAATCCTAATCATGCTTATTTTACAGATATATGTCATGATATAGAACATAATGAAACAAATAAATATTTGGCAGAGATTTCTAAAAAAACAAATATTAATATGCAACTTGCTTACGATGGTCTAAAAATTAAAATCTAAAGTTTTTTTTATAATAAATATAAAATAAAATTTATTTTTATGAAGATTTAGTTGTGAGTCTTAATGTTAAATAGCCTAAGATACCTGCAAGTAAAGAAGCAATTAAAACTCCAAGCCTTACAGATGTTTGATATTCAGGATCTATGAAGGCTAGGCTCCCGATAAATAAGCTCATTGTAAATCCAATCCCTGTAAGTAATGAAAGTCCATAATATTGTGTCCAGGATAGGTCAGGTGGTAATTGACAAATTTTTAAAATACTCCCCAAATAGGTAAATAACATTACACCAATTTGTTTACCGAAAAACAATCCTAAAATAATACCTAAGGTGACTGGATCCCAAAGGAGGTTCAATTTCATTCCTGCAAAAGAAACACCTGCATTGGCAAAAGCGAAAATTGGTAAAATAATAAAATTTACCCAAGGCTCTATTGAATGTTCTAGTTTATTTAAGGGTGAGTAAGTTGAGTTACCTTTAGATTTTATGGGTATAAACAGAGCTAATAAGACTCCAGCTAAACTAGCATGTATTCCCGATTTTAGCACAAATACCCAAAGTAAAATTCCTACAATAACATAGGGGGATAATTTCTTGATTTTCCTATTGTTTAAAACAAATAAAATAGAAGTAGTTATAGCTGCTAATAACAAGTAATTAATTGATAAGTCAGATGTGTAGAATGACGCAATAATTACTATAGCCATTAGATCATCAATTATCGCAATCGCTACTAAGGTGACTTTTAAAGAAATTGGCACTCTATTCCCCAATAGTGTAATAACTCCTAAAGCAAATGCTATATCTGTAGCTGTAGGTATAGCCCATCCATTAATGGTTACTGCATTATTAAAATTTAAACTGATATAAATAATTGCAGGTATAGTTATTCCACCTATAGCTGCAACAGCAGGTAAACTAAATTGTTTTCTTGTAGAAAGATGGCCTTGAACTAATTCTCTTTTAATTTCTAATCCAACCAAGAGAAAAAATATAGCCATGAGGCCATCGTTAATCCAGTGATGTAAATCTTTATCTATAGAAAAATTAGAAATATTTATACTCATAGAACTATATAAAAGTTTAGAGTAAGAATTACTTAAAAAAGAGTTTTCAACAAGTATTGCAGTAATTGCAGCTAATAGTAATAAAATTCCTGGAGCAGATTTTAAATGAAAAAATTTTCTAATATTTTCTATCAGCATTTTTTTTCTCTATTCTGAAGTAATTAATAATAGCTATGATAATATAAATTCACTTAATAATATTTTTTGGTTTCCAGAAGCTTTTTATAGGATCATAAATCAAAAGTCCTATAAATTCTTCTTTGATATTATATATCTTCAATTCTGTATTTTTCAATATATCTACTGATATATTTTTATCAGAAAAAACTTCTCCATTAAAAAATCTTTCTTCTAAATCTTTATCAAAAATATATGATTTATTATTTTTCAAAATAGAATCTATTGGTAATAAAAAATTTTCTAAATTTTCAATTTCATTTATATCAAAATTAGAATCTTCTAAACTATATGGACCATACTTAATTCTTGAAAGTTTCGACAAAACACCTAGGGAATTTAATGATTTTGCTAAATCATTTGCAAAACTTCTTACATAAAAGCCACTAGAGCAATCAATCTTTACTAATAACTTATAGTTTTCCCATTTAATAATTTCAATATTTTCAACAAAAACTTTCCTAGAATCTATTATTACTTTTTCATTATTTCTTGCATATTCATAAAGTTTTTTTCCATTTTTTTTTAAAGCGCTATAAATAGGTGGTTTTTGTTCAATTAATCCCTCAAAAAGATTGATTTTTTTTTGTATATCTAAGAGATTTTTAGGTAAAACATCAGTTTTCTCAATAATATCTCCTTCAAGATCAAATGTATTAGTAGAGTATCCAAATGTTATTTCAGCTAAATAAGTTTTATTTAATTTCAAAAAATAATCAAAATATTTAGTAGCTTTATTAATTAAAATAGGTAAAATTCCTGTTGCTAAAGGATCAAGAGTTCCTGCATGCCCAATTTTATTAAATTTGTGAAGTGATTTTAGTTTTCTTATAACATCATTTGAAGTCCAATTAATAGGTTTATTAACAATAAATAATCCATTTTTATTGAAAATCATATATTAAATTTCTTTACCATCAGATGATACTTTATCTATCAAATCATCGATTTGTCTATGAAATTCTAAAGATTTATCTTCAAAAAAACTTAATTTTGGAATCCTAGCTGTTCTGATTTTTTTTGAAATTATTTTTTGAAATAAAAATCTTTTTTTATTAAGTTCTTCAAGTATAAATTCATTATTTTTAGAATAACCATTAAAAATACTTACACCAATTTTACAACGGGAAAAATCTCTACTTGTATCAACAGTTAGGATAGTAATAATTATAGATTTATTAGTAAAATCTTCATCATTTGAAATAAATTCACCAAGAATTTTTTTTATAGAATTATCAAATTTTTCTTTTCTGAAATCCAAAATATAATCACTTTAGTTCATAGGATTCTATAGTATCATCTATCTCTATATCATGAAAACCATTTAAGACTATTCCACCCTCTATATTATTTTTAAGTTCAGTAACATTTTGTTTTAAGTGTCTCATTGATTCAACTCCACCATCAAAAATAGTTTCGTTGTTTCTTACTACTCTTATTCTTGCATTTCTTAGTATATTCCCATCAGTAACCCTGATACCTGCAATATTCTGAACTTTACCTCTAGGAAATACTTCTAATACTCTAGCTGACCCAATATTTACTTCTGATTTTTCTTGACCTTTTAAACCTTCAATTATTTCCTTAATTTCATCCACTAAGGTATAAATTATGTCAAATGTTCTGATTGGAATATTATTCATTTCAGATTGACTCTTAGCACCATTTTCAACAATAGTTTGAAATGCAACTATAATACAATCTTCTGCACTTGAGGCAAGCATTACATCTGATTCAGTAACAGCTCCTACCGATCCAGAAATTATTTTAACTTGAATTTCTTCACTTGTTAAATCATTTACAACTTGTTCTACTGCAGTTAATGCACCGTTAGAACCTGTTTTAATGACAATATTAATTTCATTTTCTTTAGAAGCTTTAGCTCTCTTAACTACTTGTGATAGAGTTGTTATTTTATTATTGCTAGTTTGTTTAGTTCTACTTCTTTGTTGAATTATTTTTCTTGCTTGTTTGTCATCCTTGACTACTTCTACTACGTCTCCAATATTATTGATTCCAGATATACCCATTACTTGTATAGGAGTAGAAGGCTTTGCAGTATTTATTTCAGAACCATATCCATCTATCATTTGACGAATTTTACCTGAATTATTTCCTGATACTAAAATATCTCCTCTTTTAAAAGATCCAGACTTTACTAGTATTGTAGAAATTGATCCTTTCTTAGGATCATTATAAGATTCAATAATAACACCTTTTCCTGGAATATTTGAGTTTGACTGAAATTCATTAATCTCAGATAACAATGAAATAGAATCAAGTAAAGTATCCATACCATCTCTTTTTAGTGCAGAAACTTGGACAGCCAAAACATCGCCACCATAATCTTCACCTATTATTTCATGCTCAGTTAATTGACTTTTGATTCTATCAATATCAGATCCTTCAAGATCACATTTATTTATAGCAACAATCATAGGAACTTTAGCATTTTTAGCATGATTAATTGATTCTATTGTTTGTGGCATTAATCCATCATCAGCAGCTACAACTAAAACAACAATATCAGTAACACTTGTTCCCGATACTCTCATTGATGAAAAAGCTTGATGACCTGGGGTATCAATAAAAGTCATTTCAGAGTTATTATACTTCACTTGATATGCACCAATTTTCTGTGTAATACCACCGTGCTCATTATCAACTTCATTTGTTTGCCTAATTGCATCAAGTAATGTTGTTTTACCATGATCAACATGACCAAGAACTGTAATTACAGGTGCTCTATTCTCACCAGTATTTTTTTCTATGATGTCTATGGAAGAACCAATATTTAAAGCTGAGGTGTTATCTATAGATTCCTTAGGTTTTAAAACTGGTATCTCAAATGATTGAGCAACTCTTGCAGACAAAGCAAAATCAATTTCTTGGTTTACAGATGCCATTACACCTAATTTCATAAGTGATTTAATTACATCAACTTGAGATTCATTTAAAGTTTCTGCTAAATCTCCTACAGAAATTATTAAAGGCAAAGAAACTGGATCTTTTGACTCTTGTTCTTGATTTAAATTTTCTGGTTGGTCTGTAGTCAATTTATTTCCTTAAAGGTAACATATTTATAATTATTTTTGTCTTTTTTTCCCTGATTTTTTTTTTGCATTTTTAGCATTTTTGTTAGCTGAAGAATTGAAGGTATTTAAAGATTCTATATCTTCTGCAAATCTTATAGTATCATCAGAATCTTTAGATTTAGATTTACCCCCTAAATTCCAAATATCTTCAGAAGAAAAATCTAAAATATCCTCTTTTTGCTTTTGGATGATTTTTTCTTTTTTCTCTTTTTCTTCAAGTTCTTGTATTTCTTTTTCTAATGCCATTAACTCTGCAGAATCATCAATTAGATCTTCTTTAACTAAAATTTCTTTTTGAACAATTTTTTCTTTTTGAGTTTCTACAGTTGCTAATTTAATTTCATCAGGAATTATTTCACTTTTTTCTATAATTTTTTCTTTAGTTTCGATTATTACCTCTTCTTCAGCTTGAACATCAATTTTCCATAAAGTTAATTTAGCTGCGAGTCTAGCATTTTGACCTTCTTTTCCTATAGCCAAAGAAAGTTGTTTTTTGGGTACTAATACTAATGCAGTTCTATCATCTTCGTTTGTAGTAACCTTAGAAACATTAGCTGGGGAAAGAGAATTTGTAATTAATACTCTAGGATCTTCATCCCAATCAACTACATCAATCTTTTCTCCTAAAAGTTCATTAACTACATTTTGAATTCTAATTCCTCGTAATCCAACACATGCTCCCACAGCGTCTACTTCAGGGTCTTCAGAAGCTACTGCAACTTTTGATCTTGCACCTGCTTCTCTAGATAAAGCTTTTATTTCTACAACTCCGGTGGTTATTTCAGGAACTTCTGTTTCAAAAAGTTTTCTTAATAAATCAGGATGAGTTCTAGATACAATAATTTCCGGTCCTCTAGCTGTTCTTTGAACTTCAGTTACAAAAAATTTAAGTTTTTGACCTACTCTATATCTTTCATAAAATGTTTGTTCAGAAGGCGGCATTAAAGCATTTGTTCTTCCGATATCAACAAAGACATTTTTTGAGTCTACCCTTTGAATTGTTCCGACTATTACTTGTCCTTTTTTGTCAGCAAATTTCCCAAATACTAGATCTCTTTCAGCTTCTCTCAATTTCTGCAAAACAACTTGTTTAGCTGTTTGAGCTGCGATTCTTCCTGGATTATATTCCATATTTCCTGTTTCAATAAAGTCACCAACTCTTAGTTCTTTATTGATCTTTTGTGCCTCTTCTTCAGATATTTCAGATAAGGGATCTTCTATTTCATCTTTTTCTCTTACATTTAAGATGGTTTTTATAATTACATCACCTGTTTCTGAATCAACTTCTACAAGAATATCTTGCCCTTTTGAAGCTGGATCTTTTCTATAAGCAGAAGCTAAAGCCTCTTTCACTGCACCCACAACTATAGATTGAGGCAAATTTCTTTCAGCTGCTAATTGAGTCAAAGCTAAAAAAAGTTCATTCTTCAACGTTACCTCCCAAGATAACTCTAAAATAAAAAAAGTGGGCATAGCCCACCTTCAAATAATTTTTCCTTTAAATATTTATAAATCTCTAATCAGTTTATCACGTATAGTAAAAAAAGACTAAGGTATCAAGTTAGTTTTGAAATAAGTAATGGTCTCATCATATGTCAAAGAAATTGTAGAATCTGTATCTCTTTCGAAAACTTCAATAGAATCATTTTGTATATTTCTTTTTGAAATAACTCTTCTAACAGGAAGAGACAGTAAATCTGAATCATTAAATTTAACTCCTGTTTGTATATCTCTATCGTCAAACAATAAATCAAAGCCTAAATCAGTTAATTCTTTATAGATTTTTTCAGCTAAATTTTTCACTTTTTCGTCTTTTATTTGTAAAGCTACAAGATAAATTGAAAATGGTGAAATTGATAACGGTAAATTCATGGAATTATTTTTTTGATTAGCCTCAATACAAGCTGCTAATAACCTTCCTACACCGATTCCATAGCACCCCATCAGAATATTTTGATTTTTACCTTCTTTATTAGAAAAATTTGCTCCCATTTTTTTACTATAAACATCTCCTAATTTAAAAATATGACCTACTTCAATTCCTCTAAAAGATTCCAAAATAGACTCATTTATTGAAATATGGCCTTCTTCAGCTTCTGCTATATCTAAAATTTCATATGATATTGAATCTTGATCTAGATTAAAACCTTTATAATGTTTATCCTTTGTATTACCTCCAACAATAAAGTTACCAGGACCAAGTAATACAGAATCATCATATAAAAATCTAATGTTTTCTATATTTATTGGAGAAATAAAACCAGGAACTAGATCTTTTGAAATAATTACTTTATCACTAGCTAAGTTCAAATTAGTAGCATTAAGATAATTTCTTATTTTAGTTTCATTAAAATTGTAATCTGAACGTATTACGCATCCAACGATTTCATCATCTGCTTTATAAATTACTGTTTTTAACATTTTTTTATTATCAATAGATAAAAAATCTTTCAATTCATCAATTGTTTTTTTATTTGGAGTATCTAAATATTGCAGATTTATAGTATTTTCTTTTTCGAATTTTTCTTTTTTAAAAATAGCTTTTTCTACATTTGCAGCATAAAGTTTATCTTTTGAAATTAAAATCACATCTTCGCCACTATCAGCTAACATAACAAACTCATTGGATTCTTTTCCTCCAATAGCTCCCGAATCTGCATCAACAATAATAACTTCTGTAGAACATCTCATAAAAATATTTTTATATATTTTAATCATATTTTTATATGATAAATCTAACCCTTCTTCGTCAACATCAAAAGAATAAGCATCGTTCATTTCAAATTCTCTTACCCTTAGAAGACCTGCTCTGGGCCTAGGGTCTTCTCTATATTTTGTTTGAATTTGATATAGAGTAAATGGTAAATCTCTATATGAATTTACATTTTTAGCTACCATATCTGTAACGGCTTCTTCGTGTGTAGGAGCAATTATTAATTGATTATCTCTTCTATCTTGAAATTTTGATAAAGGAGGGATAAAAGTATCAAGTCTTTCTGAAGTTTTCCATAGATCAGATGGTTGAATAACTGGTAAATTAATTTCAATTAATCCTGATGAATTCATTTCTTCTCTAATTATATTTTTTATTTTTTCTATTGATCTCCAACCCATAGGTAAAAAACTAAATATTCCAGTTGATAATTGAGAAATAAATCCTGTTCTATGCAATAATCTATGACTTTCTGTTTCTATATTTTGTGGGTCTTCTCTATAAGTTTTCCAAAAATAACTTGTCAGTTTTTTTGATCCAAGTAGTTTGTTTATACTCATTTATTCCCCCATTTATTTACAACATAATTTTCTACCATATTAATAAATTCAGATGAGATATTATCACCTTTTAAAATTCCAACTTTTTCACCATCTACAAATACTGGAGCAACGGGACTTTCTCCTGAACCAGGAAGTGACACTCCAATATTGGCTGCTTTAGATTCTCCAGGACCATTTACCACACATCCCATTACAGCTACTTTCAATTCCTCAGATCCAGGAAATTCTTTTATCCATTTTTTATTTTTTTTATCTAAGTGATCTTTAATCTCAGAAGCTAATTCTCTAAAAAAGGTTGAAGTTGTTCTTCCGCAACCTGGACAAGCTGTAACTTGTGGCTTATAACTCTTAATTTCTAAGGATTGTAATATTTCTTGACAAAGTTCTACTTCACGAGATCTTTCTCCTCCAACCTCAGGAGTTAAAGAGCATCTTATGGTATCTCCTATTCCTTGTTCCAATAAAACTGATAGTGCTGCAGTGGTAGCAACAATTGATTTCATCCCTAGACCAGCCTCTGTTAATCCTAGATGTAGAGGAGCTGAACATTTATTAGAAATTTCTCTATAGCAATGAATCATTTGATACAATCTAGAAACTTTACAAGAAATAATAATTTTATTTTTATCTAAGCCATAATTCATAGCTTTTTGATAAGAAATTAAAGCGCTAGATATAAGAGCTTCAGATTCTACATTTTCAGCACTTTTTGGAATCTTTAACTTATTATTTTCTTCCATTTTAAAATTCAATAATTCCTGGTCAAGAGAACCTGCATTTACTCCAATACGAACAGGTTTATTAAAGTCTTTAGCTAATTCTATAAAAGTTCTAAAATTATCATCTTTTCTATCACCTTTACCTAAATTACCAGGGTTTATTCTATACTTATCTAAATATTCAGCACATTCAGGAACAGCTTGTAAAATCTTATGGCCTATAAAGTGAAAATCACCTATTAATGGAACTTTAATATCTCTATCTAGAAGTTGTTTTTTTATGAGAGCAACAGATTTAGCTGCTTCAATATTATTAATAGTTAATCTTACAATTTCTGAGCCTGCGGTATAAAGTTCTTCAATTTGATTTACAGTTTTAGGGATATCCGATGTATCAGTATCTGTCATAGACTGTACTACAATAGGATTTGTTCCTCCTATTTTTACATTACCTACTTTCACAACATGTGTGATTTTCCTCATAGATTTCTCCCATTTTTTATAATCTAGAAATATCTTTAAACGAAATATAAATTATCAATAGTATAAGTATAATAAATCCTAGGCCATGAATATAGGACTCTATACTTTCTGGAACCTTTTTACCTTTTCTTAATATTTCAATAAATAAAAATGCTAACCTGCCTCCATCTAAAGCAGGAAAAGGAATTAAATTAATTATTGCTAGCGATAAACTTATCGATGAAGCTAGGGTAAATAAAATAATTAATTTTTCAGAAAAAGAATTCGAAGATGCTACGATATTACCCGATATTTGTCCAAGTCCAATAGGACCAATAGCTTTAGGCCCTTGAAAAATCGGGTTAGATGATCGTATAAAAATTCCTTTAATTGAATAATAGCTAAGTGTATAAATTCCAATGGATTTATCAATTGAATCTTTTAGATTATCACTAAAAGATTCTTTATAATTTCTCCTGTTTTCACTACTTATGAGAATACCAACTGAACCCTCAGTAATAGTGTCATTAATTCCAGCATTGGGTTCTATTTTTCTTGCTTCATCCAAAGGAATTCCTTCAAAACTTTTATCAAATACAACTGGAACAAAATCTCCAATTTTAGACTTGATAAATTTATTTGAAAATTCATATGAAATATTTCCAAAATCAGAAGATTCAGATACTTTAAAGGAGGTAATAGATCCAGAATATGGGTCATAAGTCCTAGCTTTTTCAACTGAAATATCTTTACCAATTTGATAAACAGGAGGATTCCATCTTGGTTTTAATTTAAGTGTCTTACTTTTATTTTTTGGATATTCATATTTAGTTTTTTGACCTGGATCTAAGAAAATATTAGGGATACCACTAACTACTGTCCACTCAGTATTATCACCAAGATTTTGAGTAAGAATATTTTGTAAATCAGAAATTGAATTAATTTTCTTATTATTAATATCTACAATTTTATCTCCAGGTTTTATACCAGCTTGATATGCCGGTGAATCTTCCATAACATTTTGTACAATTAAATCTGAAATTTTAGTTTCTGTAATAAAAATATTTACAAAAAATATCATTATGAATGGAAGAACAAAATTTATAAAAGCACCAGAAAAAATAATTATAAATCTTCCAAAATATGATGATTGACTTAAAGAATCTTTAGACTTATTTTTCTCTTCACCAAATAATCTTACAAAACCTCCAAAAGGTATTAAATTTAAACTCCACAACATACTTTTTACTACGATTATGTCATCATTAAATTCTATAAATTTAACAGGTATTAGAGTTGAAGAAATTTCAGGGTTTTTAGTTTTATAAATTTCATTTATAAAACCATAATTATCTAATGAAATATAAATTATTTCACCAGATTTAAATTCATTTACTTCAGTTATAATATTTTTTGAAATTTTATAAGTACTTAAATGAGACCACAGACTAAATAATTTAGGAGGAAAACCTATTCCAAATTCTAAAACTCTTACTTTGAATAATTTAGCAAAAATATAATGTCCAAGTTCATGTAAAACTACTAAAGGAGTAATAATTAAAGATAGGGTAAATATACTTATAAAAATTTGCATATGTTTTATTTTTTATTTTGAATTAATTTAGAGATTCTAGTAGTCAAATATTCTCTTAATTCAATTATATTATCATAATTAAATTCTTGATTGAATTTCTGATTTAATAAAGTCATTTCTAAGTATTTTGAAATAGAAATATATGAAATTTTTTCTGCTAAAAATAGTTCAACTAAAATTTCATTTGTAATTGCTAAAGCTGATACATATAAAGGACCTTTTTTTATATATTCATAAGAAAAATCATAGCAAGGATATTTACCTTTTTTTATCTGTGAAAATGAAAATTGACTAATTTCTGAAAAATCTAATTTATTTTCATACTTCAAATTAAATTCTTTGTAATCTAGAGCATGCTTTATAGGAAGTATCATATCAGGTTGAGATATTTGAGCCTTTATAGATCCATCATCAAATTCTACCATTGAATGAACTAAGCTTTCTCTGTGAATGAGTACTTCAATTTTTTCAAAAGGAATATTGAACATATAGCTAATTTCAACTATCTCAAATATTTTATTCATCATTGTAGAAGAATCTACACTTATTTTTTCACCCATTTTCCAGTTAGGATGTCTACTTGCTTGATCTGGAGTAATATTTCTTAAATCTTTGAAATCAATATCTCTAAAAGCTCCACCCGAGGCTGTTAATATAATTTTTGATATATTTCTTGGTTCATTATCAATACATTGCCAAATAGCTGATGGCTCTGAATCAATTGGAAATATTTTTGAATTATTTCTATTAGCTGCTTTAAAAAGTAATGGGCCAAAAATTACTATAACTTCCTTATTAGTCAAACCAATATTATTTCCTGAATTAATTGCATTAACAATCGGTGAATAAGTATCAGATCCAGAAGTCGCAAAAAGAATGAAATCAAGATTTTTATCATTAACTATTTTCAATGAATCCAATAAAGAAGATCCTTCTATATCATAGTCAATTTGTTTTAAATTATCATAAAATTTAGGTTTAAATTTATTTATTTGTTTTTTGTGTAAACTAATATTATTACCAGCAGTTAAAGCATACACATCATAATTTTCTAGATTATTCTCTATTAATTCTAGAGTTTGGGTTCCAATAGAGCCAGTTGATCCAATTATCGCAATTTTTTTCATATTAAAAAGAATATCCAAAAAGACAATACAAAACTAGGTAAAATAGAATCTAGTCTATCTAAAATTCCTCCATGTCCGTAAAAAAAATTTGAAAAATCATCAACTTTTATCATACGTTTTATTTTAGAAACAAATAAATCACCAAAAATACTTGTCGTTATTAATCCTAATATAAATAAAATTATAAAAATATAATTTGTCTCTAAAAAGAATTTATCATATATAAAAAGAAGTATAAAAAAACCAAAAGTAAATCCAAAAATTACTGATCCTATATAACCTTCTACAGTTTTATTAGGTGAAATATTTTCTAAGATTTTAATTTTATTATTTCCAAAAAATTGCCCAAAAATATATCCAAAAGAATCTACAATAAATACTACAGATAAATTAAATAAAAAAACTATTTCCCAATTTTCAATTAAGTTTTCTATTAATAAAACATGTATGAAAAAAATAGTATAAATAATTGAAAATAAAAAATATTTATAATTTCTTGAAAATTTATTTGTTTTTAATTGAAGAAAAATTTCCATAAAAAAAACAAAAAAAGATAAAAGAATTAAAGGATGAAAATTAAAATTATTTATTCTTAAAGAAGGTAAATATTTAAAGCCCAAATAAATAATTAGAATGCCTATGGTAGATGTAATTATTCTTTTAGTTCTATTATTAAGTACCATAATTTCTTTTTCTTTTTTTATAATCAGAAATGATATTATCGAGATCAGAAATATTAAAATCAGGCCAAAATTTATCTAAAAAAATAACTCAGAATAAGCAGATTGCCATAGTAAAAAATTAGAAAGTCTTTTTTGCCCCCCTGTTCGAATAATCATATCAGGATCAGGAAAAGAGTTAGTCATTAAATTAGAATTAAAATCATTTTCATCTACAACTTTAATTTTTTGTTTTAAAATATTATTCACAGCATTAATAATTTCATCCCTTGAACCATAATTAAATGCTACTGAAAGAAAAAGTCCATCATTATTTTTTGTTAAATTTTCAGATATATGAATTTTTGATACTAATTCTTTTGGTAAATTATCTTTGTTACCTAAATGAGTAATATTAATATTATTTTCATTTAAACTATTAGATTCTTTTGCAATAACATTGATTGCCAAATCTAGAATAAACTCTATTTCATCTTTTGATCGTTTCCAATTTTCAGTAGAAAAGGCAAATAAAGTTAGATACTGTATTCCTAATTTCTTTGCATGTATAGCTATAGGTTTTATCTGTTCATAACCTTTAATATGACCATTAGATCTTTCTAAACCTTTATCAGTAGCCCATCTACCATTACCATCCATAATAATAGCTAAGTGATTAGGGATAATACTTTGTTTGCGCATTTTTTAAACTTGCATTATTTCTGATTCTTTTAAACTAGATTCTTGATCAATTATTTTAATTGAATCATCAGTTATTTTCTGCAAATCAATAATAGCTCTTCTGGAATCATCTTCGGAGCAGTCACCATTTTTTTCAAGTTTTCTTATTTCGTCTTGAATATCACGTCTAATATTTCTAATCGAAATTTTTGATTGTTCACTTCTTTGTTTTAATACTTTTACAACATCTTTTCTTGTTTCTTCTGTCATAGGAGGAATATTAACTCTAATAATTTGTCCATCAATTTGAGGGGTAATACCCAAGTCAGATGTTTGAATACCTTTTGCAATTATTTGAGAAGCAGATTTATCCCAAGGTTGAACAGTCATACTTCTTTGATCACTCAATGATATTTGCGCTAGTTGATTTAAAGGCATTACAGACCCGTGGTAATCTATTTTAATATTTTCTAAAAGACTTGTTGCAGCCCTACCTGTTCTTATAGATTTAATATCAGTAACAAAAAAATCATTAGCTGATTTCATTCTTTCTGAACAGTCATTTAATATTTCAGATAATTCCATAATTTACCTCAATTCTTATTTATATAATACCTAAGATTTATTTTGAGTATATATTTGTGTACCTACTTTATTTCCAGAAATAACATTTAACAAATTATCAGATTTAAATAAATCAAAAATCACAATAGGAAGATTATTATCCATACATAATGTAAGAGCAGTAGAGTCCAATGCTGATAATCTTTTACTTAATGCTTCATGATGAGTAATTTTGTCAATTTTTTTTGCTGAAGGATTTATTTTAGGATCAGAATCATACATTCCGTCGATTCCATTTTTTGCCATTATTAGTAAATCTGCATTTATTTCTATAGCTCGCAAGGCAGCAGCTGTATCTGTAGACATAAAAGGATTTCCTGTACCACCAGCAAATAAGACCAATCTTCCTTTTTCAAGATGCCTTATAGCTTTTCTTCTAATATAAGGTTCTGCAACAGAGGGTAAATTTAATGCTGATTGTGTCCTTACTTCTATGCTATTTTTTTCTAATTCATCTTGAAGTGCTAAGGCATTCATTATTGTCGCAAGCATTCCAGCATAATCAGCAGTTGATCTATCCATACCTCTTTTTTCGTATTCAATTCCTCTCCAAAAGTTACCACCACCAGCAACAATAGAAATTTGAACATTTAAATCTGAAGTTTTTTTGATTTCCGTAGAAATAGTCTTAATAATTCCAGCATCAAGACCAAACTCTAAATCACCTTTTAATGATTCTCCACTAAGTTTTAAAACGATTCTACTAGGTTTATTAATTTCCAATTTCAAATCTATTTATTTTTTTTATAACTATATTTTCACCAACTTTGGATGAAAGTTCTTTAACAACCTCACCAACAGTTTTTGCTGAATCTCTGATATAAGCCTGTAACTCAAGAATTTGATCATCGGATAGTTCGCTATCTTTTTCTTTTGAAATAGAAGTTGGGTTCATTGCTGCTACCTGCATAGCTATCTCTTTTGCACAATTAGAAAATTCATCAGTTCTAGCTACAAAGTCAGTCTCGCATGATAATTGTACCAATGCACCGATTCTTCCTCCATTATGAATATAAGATTCTACGATCCCATTTTCAGTAGCTCTTCCTGCTCTTTTTTCAACAGAAGCTAAACCTTTTTTGGTTAAGTATACTTCGGCCTGTTTCATATCTCCTTGAGATTCTTCAAGTGCTTTTTTTGCATCCATTATTCCTGCACCAGTATTATCTCTTAATTCTTTTATTAATTTAGCTGTTATTTCAACCATTAAATTCTCCTAAAGTTATTTAGTTTAGCTCTCTTTATCGTTTTCTTTAGCTTTTGGTTCTGCTTTAGCTTTTGGTTCTGCTTCAGCTTTTGGTTCTGCTTTAGCTTTTGGTTCTGCTTTAGCTTTTGGTT
>JAACCT010000084.1 GCA_009937255.1 Dehalococcoidales bacterium | reverse complement strand
CATATTATTATCAATTCCTTGCTGTCCCTCTAAAGAAGCTAAACCCATCTGTGTTGTTAGATAAGGGTCCTCACCAAATGTCTCAAATTGACGTGGAAATCTAGGGTCTTGACCTAAATCAAGCACGGGTGAGAAATTCCATGGTATTCCTGCTGCTCTTGTTTCATATGCTGTTACCATTCCCATATTAAAAGAGTTTTTAATATCCCAAGTTGCAGCAGTACCTATTTGTTGAGGAAACATAGTGGCACCATCAATATAGGTAGCACCATGAATACCATCTATGCCATATAATATTGGGATAGCAGTATCAGAAGATAAAGCATAACCTTGAATTTCATCAATAATTTTATTCCAGGTGGAAATATCTCTAGCTCTATTATTAGTGGTATTTAAAATAGATCCAACATGATATTTATGTATAGCTTTTTCAATCCTGTCTTTATCTATTTGAAGAGGTTCAAAAGAACTCCATTTATCAGGACCATTTGCAATGACTGTTAAGTTAATTTGAGCCATTTGACCAATTTGTTGTTCAATAGTCATATTTGACATAATAGAATCAATTCTTTTATCTATATCAGAATTAGGGGAGCTTGATATTAAAAAAAATGAGAAAATAAAAAGAGTTAGATTTTTCATAAGATGTGCAAATTAATATATAATTAAATAGAAATGGTTATTGTTTATTGGTTGTTCCGCTTTAATTCTTGATTTTAAAAATACTATCTCTTAATTCTGACGTTCAGTGAAAATTATTTTTCAGAAATTAGTTCCCACTCATATAAATAAGTCTCTCCATCATATAAGAGTTCTACACTGAATGTTTGCTGCATTCCATCATAAGTGGTATTCAAAATTCCTGAATAGCTATTCCCTTCATCATAAACCAAATCAAAAGAATTTAGAATAATTTCAGAATTACTCAGATTGGAATATTCAGCAATATCATTAATCAAACTTGGCCCCAAATCTTTCTCAATTTCACTAACAGAGAGCCTCATTGAACAAGCAACCAATAAAGTAAAAAAAATAATAATTAAACTTTTTCTCATTGTGTAAGTGAATTTAGAGCTTGCTGTTTTATTCTTTCTTTATTTAAAATACTATCTCTTAAAAATGATTTACGATCAAATTCAGAATCCGTAACATTAATTTTCATTAACTCTCGGTTGACAGTATATATTTCAAAATTAAACAAAGCTTGATTCAAAAATTCTAAAGCTTTAATTTCGTTTGTGACCCCTCCTATGCTGTTGTCTTTATCAAGTGCATTAGAATAAACAGATGTGATTTCATCAGCAATTAATTGGTAGGCTTCAATAGAAGCCACATTTAATTCAGACGAAGAAAGTTCTTTAGTTTCATAAGTTGATTCACCAGATTGACTGAAGTTATAACTATCTAAATAATATATTTCATTTCCACAACTAACAATAAAAAAAGATAAGAATAGAATTTTTCTCATATCTAAAATTAAAAAAATATCAGAAATTAAATTGTTTTATTAAAGAATCTTTTAAAATATCATATTAGGGGTACAATAATAATTTAGGAGCACAAATAAACTCTATACTATAATTTAATTTTAATATAAAAATATAGTATTATATATAAACCTTAGAAATATTAAGAAAAAAACTAATTAGGAACCCATTCATAAAAATTGGACGCTATATTCTTTTTAAATCCTTGACTAGGGTATAGATAGTTACCTATGTTATTAGTTTTATCAGTCTCAAGCATCATTCCGCAGGCAGAAGTATCTTTTACAAGATTTTTAGCTTTTTTGATTAAATGTTTTGAATAACCTTTACCCCTTTCATTAGCATCTACAAATAAATCATTTAACAGCCAATATTTACTTACTCTTGTTGATGAAAAAATTGGATATAGCTGAACAAACCCTGTCAAGCATTGATCTACTTCAGATACATATATTTTTGAATCACATAATTTAATTCTTGATTCAAGAAATTTTTTTGCAACTCCAATATTAGAGTCTTTACCATAAAACATTCTATATGAATTAAACAAACCAGATAGATTATCAATATCAGATATTTTAGCCTCTCTTATTTTCATTAATAGTATATTTATTTATTCTTAAAAATATAAAATCTTTATGAATAGGTTCAAATTTTACATTACCACTAGCTATGTCTTTGGATTAATGTTTTTTATAATTAACAACTTTAATTTTGAATTCTTTATACTTATTGACCCATTCATAATAGTGCTTATACTTAATATTCCATCCTTAATAATTGGTTCAATTTTTTATCTACTCAAAAAAAAACTATTCTGGATTTTTTATGGAATAACATTTTTCTTAATATCCTCTATATTTATTATTTGGACAGCTATTGAGATTTATACTGGTAGTGATTGGGGTAAAATTCTTTAGAAATTAATCTAATTCCTTAATCATAATATTTCTAAACTCGATCGGATGACCTTCAGATTGAAGTGATAGATATCCCTCTTTTAATGGCTCACCAACTTTATCTGTAAAATTATCAGATAAATATGTTCCACCAAACTTAATATTTGTGTATGAAATAACAGTATCCTTGCCGATAATATGATGGATAATTGAATCTGAGTAAACAACAAGATCAACGCTAACCCAATCATCTTTATGATAAGTTTTTGAATTAGAATTTATACAGTGCATTGTCGCTTTGAATCTTGGTTCAATGTTATAATTTGAAGTGTTTATATTAACCTCTGTGCCAGGGGAGCACATATTCAATGTAGGTCTATCACCCTCCCCTGACCCACCAAGGAACTGAGCTTCAACACTTACGGGAAAACCCTGGTCAATAAACATTTGTTTTGGATCTTCAGAGTGTAACATTACTCCACTATTCTTGTATGACCATGATTCATTTCTAATATGTTCTCCATAAAACTTATAATCCAACTTTAGATGGTAATTTTTAAATTTTTTCTTAGTATAAAAAAGATGTCCAAATTCTCTATCAAATGAATCATACTCATCATATGATACCTTAATAGTTCCATCACCAACTCCAAATGTATTTTTATAATTATTATTAAATTCAT
>JAACCT010000083.1 GCA_009937255.1 Dehalococcoidales bacterium | reverse complement strand
GCCCAGTATGATATATTTTCACTTTTATTAAAAGAAAGAATAATATTTCTAGGTACTCCTGTTGACGATTTTGTTGCAAATACCATTGTAGCTCAACTATTATATTTATCACGAGAAGATCCTGATAAAGATATAAATCTGTATATAAATTCTCCTGGAGGATCGGTATATGCAGGTTTATCTATATATGACACCATTCAGATGATTCCAAACGATGTTAGTACCTATTCTGTTGGATTGTCAGCTAGTATGGGAGTAGTTCTACTTACTGCTGGTGCCAAAGGTAAAAGATATGCTTTACCAAGTTCGACTATGATGATGCATAGTGTTTCTGGTGGAGGAGGAGGAACTATGGCAGATGTTGAAATTAATTTTAAAGAAATGCAAAGAATAAATGATAGATTGGCCAAAATAATGGCTCACCATACTGGTCAAACCTTAGCAAAAATCAGAAAAGATGAAGATAGAGATTTTTGGATGGATGCAGAGCAAGCTGTTAAATACGGATTAGTCGATGAAGTGATTTACCCAGATACTGGAAATTCAAAAAAAACAAAGAAATAAATTCTAATGCAGTGTACGCTATGTAAAAAAATCTATAATGATCCTGAAGAAATAAAAGGATATCCAGGTGAAAGATTCGGCTATCCTGAAGTTTCATTATATTTTTGCCTTAATTGCTTTGATTATATTCAGTCTGGTTTCGATGATAATTTAGAAGATATAACTTTTTCTAAACCTGAATTGAATTTTACAAAAATCCCTAAAGATATATCTTCTCTTTTAAGTGAGTATGTAATAGGTCAAATACACGCAAAAAAAGTATTATCTGTTGCAGTTTATAATCACTATAAAAGACTAAAAGATACAAATGAAAAAAATATCGAAATTCAGAAATCTAATATTCTTTTAGTTGGATCTACGGGTTCAGGTAAAACTTATCTTGCTCAAACTCTTTCTAGAATTTTAGATGTTCCCTTTAGTATTTCTGATGCAACATCTTTAACAGAAGCTGGATATGTTGGAGAAGATGTTGAGAATATTCTATTAAGCTTATATCAAGCTGCAGATGGTGATATAGAAAAAACTGAAAAAGGAATTATTTATATTGATGAAATTGATAAAATTGCAAGAAAGTCAGTAAATCCTTCATTAACAAAAGAACTAGGCGAAGGAACTCAACAATCTTTATTGAAAATTCTTGAAGGCTCAGTAGTTAATGTCCCTAGAAAAGGTGGAAGAAAACATCCTGAGCAAGATTTCTTACAAATAGATACTACTGGTATATTATTTATACTCGGAGGAGCTTTTGAAGGATTAGATATCCTAATAGACCAGAGGGTTAATGATAAAACTATAGGATTTGATAATATAAGCTCAAAGAGACTTGATAGTTTTGATGAGATAAAAGTAGAAACTCAAGATATTCTAAATTTTGGTTTTATCCCAGAATTTGTTGGTAGGATAGCATCTATAGTAAGCTTAAAAAAATTATCTCAATCAGATTTATTGAAAATTTTAAAAGAACCAAAAAATTCCTTAGTTAAGCAATATCAAAGACTTTTTGAAATAGATAATGTTAAATTGGTATTTAAAGAATCTTCATTAAATTATATTGCTGAACAGGCTTTAAATGAAAAAAATGGAGCAAGAGCTTTAAAATCTATCTTAGAAAGTTTACTTTTAGATGTAATGTTTGAAATTCCAAGTATCGATAATGTATCAGAATGTATAGTGAAATTTGATAAAAAAAATAATAAAAATATAGTTGAATTGATTTCTGATGAAGGTGAAAAAATAAAATCTTTTATGACAAAAAAAGTTGCTTAATTTTTTCGTTAACTTCTTTTGATAAATCAACTAATTTATCTTTATTGATGTCTATGCTTCCTTGAGAGATTTTTAATAAAGTAACACTTAATAACTCTCTTTCATATATAAGGATTTTTTCCCTAATGGCATTAAATAAAATAGATTTTTCTATTGGTTCATTAGATTTGTTTAATTCATTCCAGTATTTTTTAAATTCTGTGTCATGAATATTAAATTTACAATAACTTATATTTGGTCCTTCATCTAAATCTTTGGTCATTATATGAGCGGAAATACCAGAAATATAATTTTTCTTAAGTATTAATTCTTTTATTACATTTTTCCATGTTCCATTTGGACCATCAGGTAAAGCAGGATGAAGATTTATTATTTTATAATGATCACATATAATAGGAGAAATAAGCATATAGCCAGCTGATACTAAAAAGTCAACATTATTATTAGAAATTTTTTTTAGTACCTCTTGATCAAATTTAGTTCTTAAATCCTTCCATTTTAAATTACTAATTTTTTTAAATTTTTTTGAAGAAAAACTTATAACTTTAATATTATTTTCAAGAGCATAATTTATGAATTTATCTGAACCTTCTTTTTCTCCAATTTCTCTATTGATGAAAATATAATTAATTTCTAAAATATTTTTTTTTGTAAGCTCAATACCTTTTTTTAATAAACCTAATGAGCCAGAGCCATTTCCAGTTGAAAGCCAACCGAGTTTTATTTTTTTTCAGTTTTAATCATTAACTACTCAAACTACTCAGATAATATTATGATCTTCCAAGGTATGATCCATCAGAAGTTGATACATTTATTTTTTCACCATTTTCTATAAATAATGGAACTTGTAAAGTTAATCCAGAAGAAGTTGTTGCTGGCTTAGTAGCACCAGATTGTGTATCTCCTTTTAATCCTATATCAGTATGTTCAATAGTAAGAGTTAGAGATGATGGCAACTCAATGGCTAAAGGATTTATTTCCATAAAAATTATTGAAATATTTACTCCTTCAGATAAAAACTTTGAAGACTCTCCTATTAAATTTTCATTTAATTCATATTGTTCAAAATTTAAATTATCCATAAATACATAAAAATCCTTATCTTTATATAGAAACTGAGCCTCTCTAGTTTCAGTTGGTGCAAGCTCTAATTTTTGGTTACCAGGAACTTTTTTCTCATACACATTTCCACTTTGTATATGTCTAAGCTTTAAAGTTAAAGTTGGAGGAGCTTTAGGTGCTTGCCGATGTTGCCATTCTAAAATTTGATATATTTCATCTTGCAGCAAAATAGGCATATTTCTTTTTATTTCTCCAGATGATATCGTCATATAGATCTCCTTTTACTTTATGATTTAATTTTACGCTTTAGGGTGAGCTTTTGTATATATGTCTCGAGATTTTTCTACAGAGATGTGAGTATATATTTCTGTAGTTTTTGGCGAGCTATGTCCAAGTAATTCTTGTACGACTCTTAAATCTGCACCTCCATCAAGCAGATGAGTTGCAAAAGAATGCCTTAGAGTATGAGTATGAAATTTATTATCTATACCTGCTATTGCTACATATTTTTTTATAATATGCTGAATCGTTCTTACTGATAATCTTTCTCCTCTATTATTTAAGAAAAAAGCCTTTTCATTATTTTTATAACTGTCTCGTTTCAATAAATATTTTTTAAGTAAATTTGCAGTAGAATTTCCAAAAATTACTGCTCTATATTTATTACCTTTACCAAATACAATAGCTTGATTCATTTCCAGATCAATATCTTCTATGTTTAATTTATTTAATTCTGAAACTCTCATCCCTGTGGAATAAATAATTTCAATTATACATTTATCTCTAATTCCATATTTCTTTGATAAATCTATACTATTTATAAGCTGATCTATTTCTTTTATTGTTGCAACCATAGGAAGTTTTTTTTCAATTTTAGGATTACTTAAATCATTAAAAAAATTATAAGCAATAATTTTCTTTTTTTCTAAAATATTGCAAAAACTCCTTAAATTAGAAATAATCCTTAATATTGACTTATTAGCATATTTTTTATTTAATTCTGAAATAAATTTTCGCACTAAATCTAAGTCTAATTCTTTATTATTTTTTAATAAAAAATTTATAAATTTCTGAATATCATACTTATGGTTTTGTTTAGTATGAATAGATAATTCTTGATTATTTTTTATGAATAATTCTTTTTCAATTATAATTTGTTCTGATAGTTTTATTTTTTTCATAATAACTAATAATAATCAAATTATAAAAAAAGTATAATTATAATTTTTTTACGAAAGAAAGTTATATTTTAGAAAATATAAACCTGAAAAATCTATGATTACTTTTTATTTTTAGAAGAAATAGCTTCTTTTTTATTTTTAGAAGAAATAGCTTCGTTTTTATTTTTAGAAGAAATAGCTTCGTT
>JAACCT010000082.1 GCA_009937255.1 Dehalococcoidales bacterium | reverse complement strand
TATGTATATTCTCTTGAAAAGTCTGCAAGAGGAGCATATGTATCAAATGGTTTTATTTTATCTACACCAAGGAGTTCGGCTTTAAGTTCTGCCCACCTATGCAAGGGTTGAAGATTATTATTTACACTTTTAATTAAGTTTTTGTATATATCTGTGGATATTCCAGACCCTTTCATTTTCGCTTCTAAGGTATTTTCATATCCTCGCGCTTTAGCATAGAAAATATGACCCTCTACATTACCTTTCATCAATACTGAAGTTGTATTTAATGAATTCTTAAAAGGGACATATAAAGCTTTATACATATCTTCTCTAACTCTTCTATCGGTTGACTTAGTATATTTACCATATCTTCCAGGAGACATTGTGAGATCATTCCCGTTCTCATCTTCGAATGTTCCCCATTTGAAATCTGTAGCTCTCATTATGTCGTAAGCTTCATTAGGGACTCCTGATAGTTTCCCAGCCATTGTTAAGATTCTCTCTTCTTTCTCTGACAATATATATGGCTTAGCAATATACATATCTTTAAAATCTTTTTCATAGACTCTCAACTTCGGCTCTTTTTGCATATATCCTTCCAATACACTATAATCAGACATAAGCATTTCAGGAGTATAGTATGCTGTTACTTCTCCAGATTTTATAGCTACATTTCTTACCCTTTGTACCATCTCTTGGTATTTTTCATTTGTTAAATCTGCATTCAATGAATTTGATGCATAATGATATAATTTTCCAAAATATTGATTAATATTTTCACTCAACTCTATTGAACTTAATAGAGTTTCAGGATTTGAAAGTAGTCTACCTTTATAATCTGCCATTTTAGGATAAAGCTTTTTAAGCTCTTCTAGGTCGAGCTCCCATGCAGCATCTGTTTCATATACCGCTGTTAAATCCCATTTATATTTTGAATCAATTTCAGATCTTAAAGGTATTTCTAAATTTGATGAGTTATTGTTTTCGGCACAAGCCATAAGGATAAAAAGATAAAAAATAATTAGTCTAAAATACATAGTAAATATTCCTTCTTTGTTAATTAAAATATAGATTCACATATTATAACGAAAAAAACTATGAAAAAAAATAAACTATGAAAGAAAATTATAAAATAGGTATAGCTCTTGGCGGTGGTGCTGCACGAGGATATGCACATATTGGTGTACTCAAAGCTATTGATGAATTAAAAATTCCTATTGATTTTATATCTGGGACTAGTATTGGATCATTTATAGGCGCTTTATATGCGTCTGGAAAGCTGAATCAATTTGAAGAGGAAATAAGAAGCAAAAATAGCTTTATAAGAGATGTCTTATTTAAACTCGATCCTATTTATCCAAAATTAGCAGTAATGAATGGTAATGAAGTAATAAAAGTTTTTAAGAGACTTACTGATATCACTACCTTTGAAGAGCTAAATATTCCTCTTACTACGGTAGCAACAGATATTATTAACAATCAAAAAATAGAGTGTAACTCTGGAGATATAATTAATGCAATCAAAGCCAGCATTGCTATACCAGGGGTATTAAGCCCTACATATGTTAATGAAACACTTTGTGTTGATGGTGGACTAATAGATCCTGTGCCACTAGAATCTGCTATAAAAATGGGTGCAGACTATACTATAGCAGTAAATCTTTATGGATTAGAATCATCTGAAAAAAAAGATGAAAAATATAACATTATTGATATCATTGATCGTTCAGCAAAAATTGTTTTAAACAATATCACTCACCTTAGTTTCAAGCTTAATAAACCAGATTTACTTATTGAACCTCCAATCGATCAATTCAGGGGTTGGGATTTTCATAAAGCAAAAGAATTGATTGATATCGGCTATGAAGAAGGAAAAAAATCTTTAGTAGAAAGTGAGCTATTTACTTAAAACCTTTCTTTCTTCTTATATTCCTTTTATAGGTAGAATAATTTTATTCTGATAATACTTCACTTCTTTTAGCAATACGAACTGACAACATTTCTACTCTCTCAAGTGGATTGTCATTTTGATCTTTTGCGACATTTACAATTTCATCGATAATGTCTA
>JAACCT010000081.1 GCA_009937255.1 Dehalococcoidales bacterium | reverse complement strand
TTTTATATGTTTCAAAGTTAATAACTATATTGATTCTTTGGATATATTTTAATCCTCTTTTAGTCGATTTGACTAATTATTTTCGTCCGTTCCTGTAAAATTGATTGTTACTTCAATAGGCTCTATCTCTTCTATTTCTTCATATGCTTTCTTTTTGCCAATAGCATAGGGAAGGAGCTTACTTACTGCATTTATGTATTCAGTTGGGTTAGTGATTTGATTAAGCATATCGCTTAGTTTGTTTCCATCTATAGCCAAGCCTATTTGTTCTCTTAAAAGCTTTGTAGAGCTACTTATAGAGCCTACAGGTCTACCTATAGAGTTTCCGCTTGTTCCTTTCTTAAATGGCATATTATATAATAGAAAATATGCTTATTTATTTGAGTTTATTTTATTAAGGACAGTTGTCGCTGAAGTAATGTTGAGGGTCAATATAAGTCCAATTTGCAGTTGACCAAGCTGCATCATCAACATTTATACAGTACAATAACAGATTATTAGGCGCCCAAAGATACATATAACTATTGGTTCCATTTCTTACATCAAGACTGCTTAGTTGATTATTAGCACACCTTAAACTAGCTAAAAAAGTATTTTGGCTAACATCAAGGCTTGGCACAAATTTTATGGACTATTGTGCTAATTATTGAAGATCCATTATTTGGAAGTAAAACTGCAGAGGATTGGTCAATTAATCTCCCATATAGCTTGTGTTCAATATTTGGTATGATTGCTGCTTTAAAGTTATATAATAACAAATAAAAAGCGGAACACTTTTCAGTATTCCGCTTTGGTGGACCTCTCGGTCCTTATTTCGAACTTTTTTTATTAATTTTTTTATAACACTTAGTTAACACTTGCTTAACATTTCATATAAATTTTAACAATTTATTAATATAAACATAACTTTTAATCAAAAATAAATTTATTAAAACATATATTTTTGCGGGTAATTATAAATCAATAAAACATAAATAAAATTATGGCTAAATTTTCTTTTTTAAACTTTAATATTATGATATTATCAATAATATTATTTGGTTGCTCCTCAAATTCTAACAACTCAACTAATTCTGCTAGCTTATCTGGTGATATAAAAATCGATGGTTCTAGTACAGTATATCCAGTTACTGAAGCAGTAGCGGAAGAGTTCAGAGCTGTTGAGCCAAATGTACGTGTAACAGTTGGTGTCTCTGGAACTGGAGGAGGATTTAAAAAATTTTCTAGAGGTGAAACTAACATTAGTAATGCATCTAGACCAATTAAAGATAAAGAAGCTCAAAAATGGGAAGAAAATAATATTTCATTCTTAGGATTAAGTGTTGCATATGATGGTCTTGCAGTTATCATTAATCCAGAAAATGATTGGGTAGATTATTTTACTGTTGAAGAACTTAGTGCAATTTGGCACCCAGATGCTCAAAATAACATAAAATATTGGAGTCAGATTAGAGAAGGTTGGCCAAAAGAAGAAATTCATCTTTTTGGACCAGGCACAGCTTCTGGAACATATGATTACTTTGCTGAAGTAATATGTGGGAAAAAGGTAGGTACTAGAGGAGATTATACTGCTTCAGAAGATGATCATGTGCTAGTACAAGGTGTTTCTACTGATAAATATGGGCTTGGTTTTTTTGGATTGGCATATTATGAGGAAAATAAAGAAAAGTTAAAATTAGTTGGTGTTGATAATGGTAATGGTAATGGTTCAGTATTACCAAGTATTGAAACTGTTTCAAATGGAACATACGCACCTTTATCTAGGCCAATATTTATTTATGCAAATAATAGCGCACAAGAAAGAAAAGAAGTGAGAGAATTTATTTCTTTCTATTTAAAAAATGCTGGAAAATTGGTCGAAGACGTTGGGTATATTCCTTTAGCTGAGGAAGAATATAAGATTGAAATAAAAAAGTTTAATGATTTTGTAAATAATAGCAACTGATATTTATAATATCAATTTGTTTCATTGGTAAGGTCCGTACTTAAATAGTACGGGTCTTACTATTATCTAATAATTTTATAAATGTATAAGACAAAAGAAAAAATAATAGAATTCATTTTAAAGACAACAGCTCTTATTACCGTACTAACTACTATTGGTATTATTTGGGTTCTTTTAAACGAAAGTATTATCTTTTTCAAAGAAGTTTCCATTATTGATTTTTTAACTGACACACAATGGACACCGCTTTTTGCAAATAAGCATTTTGGTATTTTACCATTAATTTCAGGAACACTTCTAACCACCATAATAGCAATAAGTGTATCACTTCCTATAGGGCTAACAATTGCTATCTACTTAAGTGAATATGCCCCTAAAAAATTAAAGAAAATAATCAAACCACTATTAGAAATATTAGCAGCTGTTCCTACAGTTGTATATGGTTTTTTTGCCTTAATGGTAGTTACTCCTTTTTTACAAAAATTAATACCTGAAATGGCTGGATTTAATTCATTATCTGCAGGAATTGTAATGGGTATTATGATCATTCCTTTTATTAGCTCCCTTAGCGAAGATGCACTTAGCGCTGTTCCAAAATATTTAAGAGAAGCATCATATGGAATGGGAGCAACTAGGCTACAAACTTCCTTTAAAGTAATGGTTCCTGCTGCTTCCTCTGGTATCATAGTATCTGTGATTCTTGCATTTTCTAGAGCAATTGGGGAAACAATGATTGTAGCTATCGCTGCAGGGCAACAGCCTAGATTGACTTTAAATCCATTTGTTCCAGTTGAAACAATAACTGCCTATATAGTTCAAGTAAGTTTAGGAGATGTACAACATGATTCATTAGAATACCGAACAATTTGTGCGGCAGGAATGATTTTATTTATTCTTACTTTCATACTTAATAATATTAGCTTTTGGATAAGAAAAAAATTCAGAGAAGAATATGAATAATGGATATAAAAATAGATTGAAAGATTCAATATTTAAATATATTGGTGTTTTTGCCTGTTTCATAGGTTTAATTCTTTTGGCAATTCTTATTGGAAATATACTATATGATGGTTTTAACAGAATTGATTGGAGCTTTTTAACTTCACTACCATCAAGAAAAGCTGAAAAAGCTGGGATTTTGACTGCTTGGTCGGGTTCATTATGGATAATAATCTTCACATTTATTATTGCCGTACCAATAGGAATAAGTGCTGGTGTTTACCTTGAGGAATATAATAGAAAAAACCAATTAACAAGAATATTAGAAATAAATATTTCAAACTTAGCAGGAGTTCCTTCAATAATTTATGGATTATTAGGTCTTGAAATATTTGTTAGATATAGTAATTTAGGAAGTAGTGTTTTAGCTGGGAGCTTTACTTTAGCATTATTAATTCTTCCAATAATAATAGTAGCAACAAGAGAAGCTCTTAAAGCAGTGCCAGCATCAATTCGAGTAGCATCATACGGTTTAGGTGCTACAAAATGGCAAACAACATTGTATCAGGTACTACCAGCAGCATCTGGAGGCATATTGACTGGTGTAATATTAGCTATCTCAAGAGCCTTAGGAGAAACAGCTCCATTAATAGTAGTTGGCGCATTGGCATATGTTCCGTTCACACCTACGGGGCCAATGGATGAATTTACTGTTCTTCCTATTCAAATTTTTAATTGGGTTTCTCGTCCACAACATGAATTTTCAATAAACGCAGCTGCAGCCATAATAATCTTACTATTAATAACTTTTACAATGAACGGAATAGCGGTGTATTTCAGAAACAAATGGCAGAAAAAAATAAATTGGTAAAATGAAATATAAATTAGAAGCAAAAAATATTGATGTCTTTTATGGTAAGTTAAAAGCTTTGAATAACATAAATATTGGTATAACGGAAAATGCTGTTACAGCATTAATTGGTCCTTCTGGATGTGGTAAATCAACTTTTTTACGATTATTTAATAGAATGAATGATTATATTGATTCATTTAAATTAAATGGAGACATACTAATAGACGATAAGAATATTTATGAAAAAGATGTATTTGTAGACGAACTTAGAAAAAATGTTGGAATGGTATTTCAAAAACCAAATCCTTTTCCAAAATCAATTTTTGAAAATGTAGCATACGGATTAAAAATACAAGGAATAAAAGATAAAGAATTTATCAATACAAGAGTAAAGGATGCCTTAAAACAAGCAGCATTATGGGAGGAAGTAAAAGATGATTTAAATAAATCTGCACTTGCATTGTCAGGTGGACAACAACAAAGGGTATGTATTGCAAGAGCTTTAGCGGTCGAGCCTTCAATTATATTAATGGATGAGCCCACATCAGCATTAGATCCAATTGCTACAGCAAAAGTTGAAAAATTAATACATACTTTAAAAGAAAAGTATACTATTATAATTGTAACTCACAATATGCAGCAAGCTGCAAGAATTAGTGATTATACCGCATTTTTTTACATGGGGGATCTAATTGAATTTGACAAAACTAATACCATTTTCACAAATCCAAAAATGGAACGAACAGAAAATTATATTACTGGGCGTTTCGGATAAAATTATATAATATGCATAATATTGAAAAAGAAATATTTGATTTAAAATCATCACTATTAAAAATGTTTTTACTAGTTGAAAAACAATGGAAAAAAGGTGCTAACGCAATTCTTAATTACGATCAAGATATAGCTGAAGAAATTTCATCGAGTGAAAATAGAATTAATGCCCAAGAACTAAAAATTGATAGTGATTGTGAAAATATAATTGCACTTCATGCTCCAGTGGCAGTTGATTTAAGATTTATACTATCAACATATAAAATTAATCATGCTCTTGAGCATATCGCTGATATTGCTGAAAGCATAGCGCAATATGTTGCTAATAATAATGTTCCATACGACCAAAAGATTCTCCAAGAGACAAGACTAACAGAAATGTTTGATATATTTAACATAATGATGGATTGTCTTATAGAAGCGTTTGAAAATGAAGACCCAAAATTTGCAAGAAAAGTCTTTAAGAAAGATAAATTAATTAATAAAATAAACACTGATGCATATCAAATAATTATTGATAATTTGGATAAATATGATAAAAACATGCTTTTATATTTATTGTCAACAATTAGAAAAATTGAAAGAGCTGGTGATAGCTTAAAGAAAATCGGAGAGGAAATAATTTATCATCTTGAAGTTAAAGTTATTAAACACACTTAGAAATTAGTCTTTGTAAGACTTTATAAATTAGTTGCTAAGATTAGCATTAATTCTTGTTGTAATCTTATTATAGGATAGGGGTTTCTAATCTTGCTAAAAGAAAAAAAACCCTCATAAATTTATGAGGATTTTTTGCTGGACCTCTCAGTCCTAAGTTCGAACTTTTTTAGATTTTTGCATGGCTACACCAAATACTAATCCAAGACAGATTCCTAATCCTATATTGTCAATAGCAGCACCAAAAGCTACACCAAGACACAATCCTATTCCAATATAGTATTCTTTATCTTTCTTTTTGATTTTTTCATTCATTTTGAAAAGATATAAAAAACCACTCAATTGAGTGGGTTTATTTTGGTGGGCCTTACGGTCCTAAGTTTGAACTTTTTTAAGAATAGTTAGAGCTAATTTATTTAAAATAAAAACTCATTCACTCACTTTACATATAATTAACATTTGTATTTAAAAATTAACTTTTTATTAATGTTAAGATAAAATTAATACAACACAAATGCGTGTTATTCAATATATTTTTGACAAAAAATTATTCAATGATTAATACGCTTATTTCAAGCAACAGGAAAAATGTTCTAGAATCTTTATCAGCTAATATTGAAAAGTCTGTTAATACAAAAATTACAACTTATAAGTTTGGATATGAGAGTATATATTATATAAAAAAATATAACCCTCAAGTTATTATAATAGATATTGATCTGGAGGATATTAATGGTATTGAATTGTTTCAAAAATTAAGTGATCAAAATATTCAAGCTTATAAAATACTTTTTTCAACTAAGCATGAACAATATATTGAACTTGCTGCTTATGATGCTGGAGTTGATTATTTTCTTACTGAAATTGTGTCAGATAAAGTGTTTCAAAAAAAAATCATTCAAGTATATGATGGAATTCTTGATAAGAAAAATAGGATCTCATACAATTCATTAATTATTGATACATCAAGATTTCAGGTTATATCTTCAGATAAACATTATGAGTTACCTAAAAAACAGTTTTTGATTTTCGCTTTATTATGTGAGCAACCAGGCAAAGTTTTCACTCGTGAAGAAATATATGAAAAAATATGGAGTTCTCGAATATCTAAAAATAATAGAACAGTAGATGTTCATATAAGGGAAATAAGAAAGTCATTACCTAATAACAATATAAAAACATTCAGGGGTGTTGGGTACAAAGTTGAAGCATAATCATGCATAACATGAAAAAAAAATTAAAGAGTAATAATTTTCATACTTACTTTATTGGCAATAATTAGTTCTTAAAAAAGGTAATAGGCAACCACCTAAACGGAGCCATAATTAAATAACAAAAACAAAAAAATGAAAACAACAAAAACAATTAAATTAATAGCCTATTTGTTTATAGGTGGATTATTTGCGTCATGCTCTCCAGATTCAGGTGACGACGCAATTACTCCTGTAATTCCAACAACTTATTCAGGAGAAATTACTGAAGATGTTACATGGACATCTAACAATGTTTATACTTTAGATGGTAGAGTAATGGTAGCTGATGGAGCTACATTAACAATTGAAGCTGGAACCGTAATTAAAGGGGCGCCGGGTACTGGTGCTGATGCATCAGCCTTAATTATTGCAAGAGGAGGTAAAATTATGGCTAATGGAAATGCTGCTAATCCAATTGTATTTACTTCATCAGCAGATAATAGCACAAATGGAACTTCTGGTTTTGGATCTGGTCTATCTTCATCAGATCAAGGATTATGGGGAGGTGTATTAATGTTAGGTTATGCAGATATTTCTGCTGATGCTAATCCACTTCAAATCGAAGGAATTCCTGTTGAGGAAACAAATGGTTTGTACGGAGGAGGAAGTTCTTCAAACAATTCTGATAACTCTGGTGTTTTTAGATATGTTCAAATTAGACATGGAGGAGCTGAAATTGGAGAAGGGAACGAAATTAATGGTTTAACATTAGGAGGGGTTGGTTCAGGAACTCAGATAAGCCATGTAGAAATTATTGCAAATTTAGATGATGGTCTTGAGTGTTTTGGTGGAAGTGTAGATTGTAGTAATATACTAGTATGGGGGCAAGGAGATGATGCGTTTGATGTTGATCAATCTTATAGTGGAACAATAGATAACTTTTTAGGTATTATGATTTCTGGAGATCAGGGGTTAGAAATAGATGGCTGGGAAGGTACTATGCAAGCAGACTTTTCTCTAATGAATGGTACAATTATAGGTGCGTCAGGAGATAAAAATAACTGCGGAAAATTTAAAAGTAATGCTTCCGGAAGTGTTTCTAACATGCTATTTAAAAACATGAAAGATGGTGCAACTTTGACAGTGGATGCTGGTGCGACTGGCGTTACATTTTCTAATATCTCATTTGAAGCAGGTTATACTCAAACATTAGTAGATGGTTTAGGAACTACGGTTTGGAATGATAATAATAATGGTACAGGTGGAGCTACATTATCAAATTTTGATGGATGGACGTGTGCAAGTTATATGAATGCTTATTAATTTTTAGTAAAATAATAAAAAAAAGCCTCAGGGCTTTTTTTTTACATAAATATAAAATATTAACTAAAAGTTAACTAATTATGAATAAAATACTGCTATTAATACTAATGTTATTTAATTTAATATTATTCAGTCAAAATATTGGTTTTGTTAAAGGGTATATTACTGACTCAGAAACTGGAGAACCATTATTTGCAGCCTCTATTGGTGTAAAAGGGACTTCGATAGGAACAACGACCGATTTTGATGGTAAATTTGAAATTTCGATAGCTCCTAATGATATTACATTGATTATATCTTACATTGGCTATAATACTATGGAAATAGAAAATATCAAAATTAAATTTGATGATATATATCTTTTAGAAAATATTAAACTAGCTCCTAGCTCAGTTGCTTTAGAAGTAATTACCATTTCAGCAAAGTCTGTAAAAAATACTGAAGCAGCTATTCTTTCCATAAAAAAGAAATCACCTATCTTAATAGACGCTATATCTTCTCAATTACTCAAAAAGTCAGGAGATAGTGATGCGGCAGGGGCTTTAAAAAGAGTAACAGGCATATCTGTAACAGATGGGAAATATGTATATGTAAGAGGTTTAGGAGATAGATATACAAAAACACAGCTGAACTCACTAGATTTACCAGGCCTTGACCCAGATAGAAATACAATTCAAATTGACATATTTCCTACTAATATTATTGATAATATTAAAGTATACAAATCATTTTCTGCTAATCTTCCCGCTGATTTTACTGGTGGTATTGTTGATATTGCTACTAAAGATTTTCCAGAGATAAAAACTCTCAAAATATCATCTAACTTTAGCTATAATACTAATACTCATTTTAACAATAATTTTTTGACTTATAGAGGAGGGAAATATGATGGATTTGGTATCGATGATGGTAGTAGAAAACTTCCAATTAGTCAAGAATTGCAAATTACTCAAGTTGATAGAGTAATTAATTTTGAAAATTTAGTTGATTGGAGCAATAAATTTAACAAAGTTCTATCAGTAAGTAGAAAGATGAATCTTATGGATGGAGGATTCAGTGTTTCCGGTGGTAATCAAATAAATGTTAAAAAAAATAAAATAGGTTATATTGGTGCTCTATCATTTAAAAATAATTATAATTATTATGAAAATCATCAACAAAACTATTGGAGAAAACCAATAGAGACAAATAGATATAATTTAGAGCCAGCAAAAATACTTAATGGAGAAATAGGTGTCCAGAATACAAAAATTAGCTCTATGCTTGGTTCAAGTATAAAAAATCAACGTTCTATTCATAAAGTAAATCTTCTTTACCTTAGAGACACAGAAAATAAAGCGGGGATATTTTATGGTGAGAATCTATTTTCAAATGTAAATAAATTTAAGAAAGATATTTTAGAATATTCAGAAAGATCAATAACAAATATGTTTATTAGTGGCGAATATTATTTAAATGATAGAAAATATAAAATTGATTGGAAAGTATCACCTACATATTCTAAAATAAGAGATAAAGATTTAAGAGAAACCCCTTATTTAATGTCTATAATGGGAAATGATACTAGTTACAGTGTAGATGTAAGTAATGTAGGAAATCCTACAAGAACTTGGAGATTTCTTGATGAATATAATGTGGCTGCATCTGCAAATTTATTATTTAAACATAAACTACTTGATTTTGATGCAAAGTTAAATTCTGGAATCAATTATTCATTTAAGAATAGATCATATAATGTATTAGGATATAGTCTAACTGCATATAATGTAGGACAAATTTCATTTACAGGAAATCCTGATGAAATTATGAATTCATTATTGAGTGAAACAAATAGCCAGTCAGGATTTCATATTATTGGGGGAAGACAATTAAGTAATATATATGATGGATCTCTCTCGAATGCATCCATATATTTATCCGAAGAATTGAATCTTAATAAAAAATTAAAATCAATCATTGGTTTAAGATCAGAGTATTATCAACAATATTATACTGGTCAAAACCAGGCGGGTGATAAATACTCTAATAAACTAGTCCTTAAAGACATCGGTATTTTTCCTAGTTTAAATGTTATTTATGATATTAGTAACAAATCTAAACTTCGTTTTTCGTTATCACAAACTACTGCTAGGCCATCATTTAAAGAAAAATCTTTAGCAACAATATATGATGGTATATCTTCAATTACATTTAATGGAAATATTGATCTTAAAGTAACAAATATTAATAATGTTGATTTTCGATATGAACTGTATTTGGAAAAAAATCAAACATTTTCGTTTAGTTTATTTTATAAAAAATTAAATGACCCTATAGAAATTTCATCATTTCAAGCCGACCCAGATAATATACAGCCAATAAATACAGAAATGGCAGAAATATCAGGAGCTGAAATAGATATAAGAAAAAATATATTTTCTAATTTAGTACATAACCTAAATTTAGGTTTAAATGCATCATATATACATTCAAAAGCTTACATAGAAGGAGAAGAGTTAAATTCTAGAATAAATAATTTAAGAGATAATGAAACACTAACTAAATCAAATGGAGAGTACTATAGACAGATGCAAGGTCAAACACCATATATAATCAATCTATCACTATCATATCAAAACAATGATTTAGGATTAGAAACAGGCATGTATTATAATGTGAAAGGAGAAACTCTTTCTATTGTTTCTATGAATTCAAACCCAGATATATATACAGATCCATTTAATAGTCTAAATTTCAATTTAAATAAAAAGATAAATTCACATTTTTCTTTAGGAATTTCATTGCGAAACATCCTTGACCAAAATAAAACAATGAGTACTGATTCATATGGGGCAAAAAAAGAGTTCTTCAGGTCATATAGTCCAGGAAGGTTTTTTGGGTTTAAGATTAATTATCAAATTTAACATTTGATAACATAGTGTTAACAATTTTTTAAAATAGATGATTCTGTAACATAATATATTTGCGTAATTAAAAAATAGAAAATTATGATTATAGTATTAACATTTTGCTTATGATTGATTATTACAATAACACTCCAAATTATAAAAGATAGAAGAGAATATTTTAAATACCATTCTAAAATATAAGTAAAGGTTTTGTCATAGGGATAATATATTTTGTAGTAGTTTTATACTGGATTACCTATGAATTTTATAGAGCACCATTAGTGCCAGATGATTATGATCTAAGAGAAGAAGATATTCTGTAGTCATTAATAAATAAACCCACTCTTTTAAGTGGGTTTATTTTAGTGG
>JAACCT010000014.1 GCA_009937255.1 Dehalococcoidales bacterium | reverse complement strand
GATATGTTTAAAGATTTCCAAAGTTCTCTACCTGAAAATAATTCTTGTTTAGAACAAGAATTAAAAAGAAATAATATAAATAATACAAATGAAAATCTAGTGGTCATCTTTTACCTTGACATAATTAGAAGACTTTTGCTTGAATTTATTAAATCTAGGGATTGAAACATTTTGAATGTAAGGATTATATGGATTTTTCTTTTCATAATCTTGATGGTAATCTTCTGCATAATAGAACTCATCTATTTTCTTTATTTCAGTAATAATGTTTTTTCCAAAAATTGAACTAGTAGATAAAAAATCAATATAATTTTTAATCTGCTTTTGTTCATCTTCATTATTATAGAAAGCTATAGATCTATATTGTGTTCCATAGTCAGGACCCTGTCTATTTGGGGTTGTTGGATTATGAGAATCAAAAAAAACTTTTAAAAGTGTATCAAATGAAACTACAGAACTATCATAAATAATTTCAATAGCTTCTGCATGACCAGTTTTACCTGACATAACTTGATAGTAGTTAGGATTTACAGAAGATCCTCCTGCATAGCCTGAATAGACTTCTTTAACACCATCTAAGCTTTCATATATAGTTTCGACACACCAAAAACAGCCTGATGCAAAATATGCTTTACTCATCCCTTCTAAATCCTGATTATTAATAGAAAATACCGGCTCTGGATTATCAGTAGGTTTAGATGAACTAATATCACATGATAAACAGAAAATAAAAATGGAGAAAAAATATTTTTTCATAAATGTCTTAATATATTAAACAAATATAATATTAAGTGATTTTAAGAATTAGTTTTTAGAGATTAATTTAAAAAATTATTGATTCTTTCAATATCCTCCTTGTAAGTCATATCTGGAACATGTTCGCATAAAGGAAAAGTCATTATAGATTCTTTATCATCTAAAATCATATTTTGAAGAGCAGAGGGGAGTTCTTTTTCTCCTCTTTTCTTATTAACAGGACAGTCTTTTAAGTATTTATATACTTTACTTCCTATAAAGGAGAATATATTCATACTTACATATTTTTTTTGATTGTTATTTCTGATAATTTCTATATCTGGCTTTTCAATAATTTCTGAAAGAAAATTATTTTCAATTTGTAAAATAGAGAAAGATGATAATCTTTCCTGAGAGAAATCTAAACACTCATAATCATATGCTATCATTGAGTTATAGTTGTTCTCTCTCTTTAAAAGTTCCATTGCGTTTGCTGAATATAAATTATCACAATTACATACTAAAAATCTAGTTTTCATTAACTCTTTATACTGATTCATCGTCTGAAAAATTGCATCTGAAGTCCCAGATGGTTTTACTTGTCCATAAAAGTCTTGAAAAGCAAATTTTAAATTTATACCTAATTTATTTTCAAGAGATTTGAGATATTTTTGAAAATCTTTAGAGTCATCAGAAATGATTATGTAAAAATTTTTTATCTCGGCATTAATAGCGTTTTTTATAAGATAATATATTAAGGGCTCCATCCTTTCCCCTACTTGAATATATCCTTTCACCCTATAGTTAGACTGATCTAATTGAGTCTTAGATATATTTTTACTACTAGATGATTTCTTCATTCTAGATGAAACTCCAGCTGCCATTATTATCAAAGGAATATTACTCATTTAAAAAAGTTTTTGGAGCTGAGCCTTTGTTAGCTATAAAAGTTTCCTTAACTCCAATTTTATTAAACTCTTCAATTATCTTATGAGAAATATTTTTGTCATTAGACAAACAGACTATTGAACCTCCACCTCCACTCCCAACAATTTTTGAAGCTAGTGATCCATTTTGTTTTGCTATTTCTATCATATTATCAATTTCAGGTGTAGTGATTTTTAAATCATTTTTTAAAAAATCATGATGATCATTCATGAGTTTAGAAATTCTTTCAATATTTAAAGAAGGTTTCTCAAATTCTTTTTTCGCATTTAAAGTAATTCCATAATTCCCTATTGCAGCTCTAAAATATGGCCGACTATTTTTATCTAATTCTGATAAACATTTTTCAAAATCAAAACTTGAAGGATCATATATATCAAAATTTGGAAATTTTTTCTTAATAGAATCAATAGAAAGCAAGGCGTTTGTTTTTAATTTCTTTAATAGTCCCTGAGTATCCTTAGCTTGGTTTGATACCCCAATTATCATATCGCAAAGTTCATGGTTGTAGGTTATTACTTTATCTTTTAATGTATCAAGAAAAATAGTTTTTCCATATGAAATTGTATACTGATCCATTTTACCCCCTGAACCTCCCATTTCTGTAACCTCAATACGATAAGAAATCTCTGCTAGTATTTCTGAAGTTACTTTTTTATTAGTAAAAGTGGTCAAAAGAAAATTTACCCAAGCCACTATAAGAGCTGAAGAACTTGAAAGACCAGAATTAATTGGAATATTACTAGTTATAATAATATCATATCCTTTATCTGGGAAACAACTATAATCTTTAAGAACTCTTAAAGCAATTTTTAATAAGTCAGTTTCATTTTGATCAATATCAATATCAATATTTATTTGATCGTATTCTCCTATATCCTTTTTAAAAATATTCAAATATCTAGAATGATTATTTTTTGCACTAACCTCAATGTTCCTATTTATGGTTGTAGCTATTATAGGAAGGTTAAGGTAATCTTGATGATCACCAAATAAACAAACTCTGGCAGGAGCTTTTGAAATTATTTTATTTATCATTAAGAGATCATATCAAAAGTTTTAGTTGTAGCCCAATTTCCTCTAGTAAAATCAGGAAATTGTTGGGGTTCACCATCATTTTGTACAGAATTAGAGGTTAATTCAATTAATGCACTCCAAGCACATCCTTCATAAACATTTTGATCTAATGGAGTTCCATTTTTAAGACATTCAACAATCCTATACATCATAATGCCATCCATTCCGCCATGACCAGAATCTTTAGTTTTTTCATTTAATCTTTTGTATAAAGGATGGTCATACTTCTCGTATAGTCGTTTTATACCATCATCTTTTATCCATTGATGAGATCCTTTAGTAAAATTTTCAAATCCACCATCAAAAGCTGCTCTAGTTGGTCCTCCAGCTAG
>JAACCT010000080.1 GCA_009937255.1 Dehalococcoidales bacterium | reverse complement strand
TTCGTGGTCATCATGTCCTTCGTGGTCATCATGTCCTTCGTGGTCATCATGTCCTTCTTCTGAGAATTCAATTGGACCTACACTCGACCCAATTTCAATTAATATGTCTTCTGAGCTTACTGAGTTTTCTAGCATTTCTACTACCCCAGCAGATTCATACTTTAATCCAATATAAAATACTAGATCCGCGTCAGCAATTTTCTTTGCATCTTGTGGTGATGCCTCAAAACTATGCGGGTCAGCAGAATATGGCATTAAAATATTTAGATCAATATTATCATTTCCTATCTGTCTTACATACTCTGCAACTATTGGTGTAGTAGCTAGTACATTAAGCTTCTGAGTAGATTCTTCTACTGATAGCGAAGAACTATCTTCTTCTACACTTTCACATGCAATGACAAATATTGACATGCAAACTAAAGCTATCTTAAACAAGTTTTTTAAAACCATATAAAACTCCGGATATTCTTTTTTATAATTGATACGTAATGTCAAATTTTGAATTACTGGATTATTATTATATGGCTAGATGTCTCCTTAGTCAATAAATAATTTTATATTTTATATGACATGACGTCTCAAATAGATTTATTTTAAGATGATTTTATTATTGGATCTTTTTTAGGCAAACCATTTCTTCTAGGAAATTTCATATGTGTTTTATTATTTTTTACCCAAATAATAAAATTATCTTCAGATATAAAGTTTGGTTCTGTAATTTTTAATATTTGGCTTTTTGAAGATCCTAGTAAACTTAACACATATTCTGAATCTTTTAATTCTTGACTGGGCAGTAAACCTTTAGCAGTTACTACAATACCGTTTTTTCTTATCAATGGAAGTGTTAGCTCGGCTAATGTAGGAAGTTTTGCTAAAGCTCTAGTTAGTACTATGTCATATGATTCTCTATCAGATGAAATACCCAATAACTCTGCCCTTATATTTTCCACAGTAATATTTTTTAGATTTAGTTTTTCGATAACTGATTCAACAAAATGACATTTTTTTTCTGAAGAATCTACTAATTTTATATTCATATTAGGATAGAGTATTTTTAGTGGTATTGAAGGTATTCCAGCACCTGTTCCTAAATCTAAAATTTTAATTTTTTCAGATTCTAAGTATTGGTCTTTGCTAAAAAATTTATCTATTACAGAGCTATATCTAAATGATCTAATAAATAAGGTATCTCTAATATCTTCCCAGCCATTAAGACCAGTTAAGTTAAATTGCTTTGAAGCAAATGAAATTTCTTCAAAAAAAATCTTTAATTTTTCATTTACTTCATCATTACTACTAATATTTAAGTCTTCTAAGCTTTTATTTAGTATTTGCAATTTTACTTTCGTATAATTAAACTAGATATAAATTATTTTATCAGTATGCTAAGAAATAATTATGAAAATTTGTGTTTGTATAAAAGAAGTTCCTGATTCTGATGTTCCCTTAAATAATCTAAGGATTGATTCCAATAACTTAAAAGTTTTACCTATTGAAAATATTTCTCCTATAGTTAATGGATTTGATTTAAATGCAGTAGAATTAGCACTTAAATTTTCTGAATCAATTGAAAACTCCACAGTTTCTATAATTTCTGTTGGGACTAATTTAACCAGTGATGTTATAAAAAAACCAATTGCTATGGGTGCTGATGAAATTATAACTTGTGACGATGAAAAAAATGTAAATATTGATGTTCATGGGACTGCGCTGGTACTTTCAAAATTAATTAAAAAAACTGGACCATATGACATTATATTTTCTGGAAGACATGCATCTGATTTTGACATGGCTACAGTCCCATTTGCACTATCTGAAATGTTATCAATTCCTATATTAAATATTGTAAAAACTATTAAAAAAGAAGGAAAAAAAATAATTTTAGAAAGAATAATAACTGATGGATATCAACTTATAGAATCTAAACTTCCATTAATTATTACAGCAGGAAATCAAGTAGGTGATCCTAGATATCCAACATTAAGAGGTATTATGGGCGCATCAAAAAAAAAGATTATTAATTATACTTTGGACCAACTAGAAATAACTTCGGATGAAATAGAATCAAAAGTGAAGCTTGAAAATCTTTATTTTCCAGAAAATGAAAATGAAGTTGAAATGATTCAAGGATCAGATAGTAAAGATAAAGCGATAAAACTTATATCTAAATTAAAAGAATCAGGAATTATTTAATAATGAAAGCTTTATCAATAATATTCAATGAACAAGAAAATTTTGACGATTCTTGTCTAGAAATTTTTACTTTCATAAAATCTTTAGATAAAAAAAATATAGAAATCACAAACTTAAGTTTTGGAGGAGATAAAAAATATATTTCTAAACTTCCTGTGAATAAGAATTTTTATGTCGAATTATCAGAAGATAATACTAATCAAATAGACATTTTAAAAACTATTGAAAATTTTTTAGATGATAATATATATGATTTTATAATTTTTCAAAAAGATGATTTTTCTAATTATATTGCACCAATAATTTCTTATAAAAAAAATTATGCTTATATTCCAGATGTAAAACAAACTTACTCTAATAGTTTAGAAAATATTAAATTTATAAGACCAGTTCATGGAGAGTCTGCGGAAGGAATTTATTCGGTAAAGAAAAATAATCCTATTATTTTAAAAATTAGAAAAAATTCCTTTGAAAAAGAATTTCTTATACCAATAGAAAAAGATATCACTGAATTGTTACTGGATATAGATAAAAATAAATCTTTCACAATAATAGAAACATTCAAAACTAAACCTGAAGGATTACAGCTAGATGAAGCAGAAATTGTTGTTTCAGGAGGCAGGGGAATAGGTGGCAAAGAAGGTTTTGAAAATATTAAAAATTTAGCAGCCCTACTCAATGCTGCAGTTGGTGCTTCAAGGGCTGCAGTAGAAGCTGAGTGGATTGAACCAGGTAATTTAGTTGGTCTAACTGGAAAATGGATTAGTCCAAATTTATACCTAACTTTCGGAATATCTGGCGCAAGTCAACATTTAGCTGGATGCTCAAATTCAAAGAATATAGTTTCTATAAATACAGATCCTGACGCTTCGATTTTCAAGTATTCAAAATTTGGTATTGTAGAAGATTGTAATAAATTTATAATAGATCTAATAGAAGAAATAAAAAAAACATCGTAGCTATTATTGAGAAAAATATTTAAAAAAATTGTTTTTTCATTACTATTATTATTATTAGTTTTTTCAAATGATAAAGGTAATATAGGGTTTATTGATAAGTTAACTTCAGGCTATCAATTTGACATTTTACTTTGGGAAATTAAAAACTTACCTAAAAAATATACTTCAATTTTTAAAAAATCTGATTTATCAGAAACTGTTGTTAGAAATGTACTTGAAAATGATTATGCCAACTCTGATCTAATCGATATAGAACTTTTTTTTGAAAAAGAAATTTCTAAAAAAATAAAGCAAAAACTTGATAAAAATTATATTTTTCCTCCTTTAGATTTTGTTATTCAAGATTCACCTAAAGTGTTAGTTATTTCTCCCAGAGATAGTATAGTTCAGCAATATGTTCTACTTATTAGTTCAGATATTCCTTTAGATAAAATAATCGAAATAGAAAATGCTATTGATATGAGAAATTTTTCTTCCTTAATCGTAAATACTGGTGGATTTGCATCATATCCTAGTATGGTAAAAAAAAGTAAAAATTATGATTATATGATCTCTACTATTTCGCATGAATGGCTACACCAATATTTATTTTTTTCTCCTCTTGGTCAAGCGTATTTTAAAGGAGGTGAAATGATTAAATTAAATGAAACCTTAGCTGATATTTTTGGTCAAGAAATTGCTAATTTACCTGAAGAAAAAAATATTTTTTATCCAGATGTTATTTTTAATGATTTTCTTAAGGAAACGCGCTTAGAAGTTGATAGACTTCTTAAAAACAAAGAGATAAATACAGCTGAAACATATATGAAAAATAGAACAATTAAACTTCAAAGTTTAGGATATAAAACTAGAAAAATAAATCAAGCATATTTCGCTTTTCATGGTAATTATGGATCCTCTCCTTATTCTTTATCGGACTATGATAATAAGTTAAATAAATTAAGAAATGAGTATGATTCATTTAGCTTATTTCTTAATGACTTAAAAACAATAAAAAACATTGAAGAATTTAATAAATTTATTAATTTAAAAACCACTGAAAGCAAATAAATCATATATAATTAAAATCTATGGAATTTATAAAAAAAACATTTGGCATTGCTAAACAATATAGACCTCCTTCTGGTGGAAGAAGAGAAGAATATGATATTTCTTTTCAAGAGTTTATTGACAATGTTAAGAAAAATATACCTTTTATAAGTAAACTACCAAATGGTAATAAAGCAATCTTATTAATAGGTTTAATAGTTTTACTTATAATTTGGGCAGCTTCCGGTATTTATACTGTTGGACCTGACCAACAGGCTGCAGTTAGAATGTTTGGTAAATTTGATTCTATCCAAACTAATGGTCTTCATTGGTGGTGGCCGGGCCCTATAGGACAAAAAGATATTGTAGTTGTTACTGCAACAAGACAGTTGGAGTTAGGGTTTAGGTCTGAAGGAGAAGAAATTTCACAACCAGTTCCTTATGAATCTCTAATGATTACCGGAGATGAAAATATTGTTGACATTCAAGCAGTTATTCAATACAAAATTGCTGATCTTAGAAAATATTTATTTTATGTCGATGACCCAGGAGAACAAGATAGAAATATTGACTCTGGAAGACCAGATGGTGTTACTTTGAGAGATATTACTGAAACATCCTTGCGTCAAGTTGTTGGTAAAAGAAATATCGATGATGTTTTGACTACTCAAAAAGGAGAAGTTCAAGATGAAGTCTTATTGCTAATGAAAAATTTAACAGATAATTATAATACTGGTCTTGAATTAATCGCAGTTCGTTTGCAAAATGTAAATCCTCCTGATCAAGTTCAAGATGCTTTTGATGATGTTACTAGAGCTAGAGAAGAGAGAGATAGAATAATTAACTTAGCTGATGCTTATAGAGCTTCAGAAATTCCTAGAGCTAAGGGTGATGCTGCAAAAATAACAGAAGCAGCAAGTGCATTCAAACAAGGTAGAATTGCAAGAGCAGAAGGTGAAGCTCAAGGATTCATAAAACTTTTGGAAGCTTATGAAAAATCTCCCGAAGTAACTAGACAGAGGCTCTATTTAGAAATGGTTGAAAGAGTATTCCCTAATTTTAATAAATATATAATCAATGATTCAAAAATTTTACCATTACTAGACATAGAACCAAATTAATAATTATGAATAAAAAATCTACACCAATTATAGTCTTAATAATAATAGTAATATTTATTGCTCTTCAAGCTGTTTTTACAGTTGATGAAAAAGAAGTTGCTATTGTTACAACATTTGGTGAATATAAAGCTTCTTATATTACCCCAGGATTAAAAACTAAAGTTCCTTTTATTGATACTGTAACTAAGTTTGATAAAAGACTTCAAAGAGTTGATGTTCCTCCGGAAACAATACTTACTAGTGATAAGAAAAGAATAAGAGTAGATGCTTATGCTAGATATAAAATTATAAATCCTTTGCAATTTTTTAAGACAGTAACCAATGAAACTACAGCAGATTCAAGAATAGGAAGTATAATTTCTTCTAGATTAAGAGAAGAAATTGCGCAAGATACTCAGGATGATCTTATTTCTAAGGAAAGAGATTCAGTAATGGCTTATGTAACTACTACTTCAAACCTTTTTGAAATATCTTTTGCAGAAGCGAATCAATTAGAAAATGGATTACAAATCTCAGATTTATATTTTTATGTAAAATCTCCTACTGACTCTTCATTCTCTCCAGTTGATGAAGATCAAAAAACACTCATTGCTTCGAACGCGTTTGATACTACTTTTGAAGTGAAATACTTTATTCCTCTTCAAGATAAATGGGGAGTTGAAATTATAGATGTTAGAATCAAAAGAGCAGATTTCCCTGATGAAGTTGAAACATCAATTTTTGAAAGAATGATAGCAGAGAGATTTGAGAAATCTAGTGCTTATAGAGCTGAAGGAGAACAACAAGATAAAGAAATTAGGGCGAGTGTTAACAAAGAAGTTGAAGTTACATTAGAAACTGCGAATGGTTTCGCTGCAGTTACACGTGGTGAAGGTGAAGCATTGGCTATTACCGCTTTAGCAGAAGCACTTAAATCTGACCCTGAATTTTATGGATTTGTTAGATCTTTAGAAGCTTATGAAAAATCATTAAAGGGATCAACAATTATTTTAGATCCTACAAGTGAACTGTTTAAATATTTAGAAAGCTATTCTAAGCCAGCTAAGTAACTTACTTGAATGTTGTGTCATTTCCTAATTTAAGTTCTTCCCAAACTTGTTCAATTGAAGCAAAATTTGTTCCCATTTGTTGACCTGTGGTCCTTTTTCCTCCTGTTGACTCTAGAAAACCATAAACCATTCCTATTGCTAAACCATTATCATCAAATATGGGCCCTCCTGAATCTCCAGGATCAGCAGCTGCATCGAATACTATAATTGAAACACTTTTATTTAAGGGATCATCTTTATAATAAGATTTTCCTTTTTCAAAACCTAAAGTCGTACTCGCAGTTTTTACATACGAAATTATACCTGAATGGCTTGAAGGTACCCCTGAATTTCCTGCAGAATACCCTAAAGTAACAACCTGTCTTCCAATATCATTAACATCTGCTATTCTAGTCTTAATAGGTTCTAAATTATGATCTATTTTTATAGCTGCTATATCTCTTTTTTTATCTACACCAAAAACTTCACCTTGAATAGTAGTTGAGCCAGGAGTATTATTTTCTAGAGGGAAGTGAACTAGCACTAATTTATTATTTCCAACGACATGTTCATTTGTAATTATCCAACCATCTTCAAGAACCCATCCGGTTCCAGCACTATTTCCAACAGTTATCATCAAAACTTTTGATTTATTTTCTTGATATATATTGTAAGCTAATTGAGATCCTTCAATAACTTCAGGCATTGGTTGTGGTGTAGATGTTGGTTGAGGTGTAGGAGTTGGTTGTGGAGTAGGTATAGGAGCAAGTAAAGGCACTAGTGTGGGCAATGCTTCTTCTACTACATATAGATCACCACTATAAGCAGCTTCAAAAGCTTTTTCTTCTGCTATTTTTATAATTAAATCCAAAGGTAAAGGAACAATAGTTGGTGTAGGCTGAGGAGTTGCGCTAGGTTGAATAGTTGGCATTGGTTGTGGAGTTGCTGTACTGATTTTATCTATATTATCTCTAGCAATTCTTAAAGCTATTGCATCTATAGTTGCATCGATATCAATTGGTTCACTACAAGATATAGTAAGGACAAGTATTATCAAAAAAAATCTTTTCATACTTATATTGTATTTAAATCTTTTTTGATTGCAGACGATAAATGGTTCAATCTATAGATATTTAGACTAGATGATAGTAATAAATTATTTAATATTGAAACTGAAATGTTATCTTTTTTTGAACCCCAGCCTATGCAAGATACTAAACCTGAATGTCCAAATGTTTTACTTAAATAATTTGAGCCTCTTTCATTCATAAGATTACTATCTAATCTTAGACCAAGCCCTAATTTAGCATATTTTAGTTTACTGTTATAGTCTATTCCTTGTACTTGTACATGTATAACTTTACTTTTAGTTTCTTCTGAAATCCAATCCTTATTATTTATTAATTGATTATAAAATATAGCTAAATCAGAGCTAGTTGATATACAAGTACCAGAAATGAGAGGTATTTTATTTATTAGCAAGAATTTAAAAATAATAGGTATATTAGTTAAGTCTGATGACGAATGTCTAATGATTTCTAATGGAAAATTAGTTTTTGTTAAAGTAAAGCTACTATTTTTTAATCCTAAAGGCTCTGATACTAATTCTTTAAAATTATCTTCAAAAGTTTTATTTGTTATTCTTTGTATTATTTCTCCTAAAATCCAACCATAAGTTACCTCATGATATGCAATTTTAGAACCAGGTATAGATTCAGGGATATAATTTTCTAACCATCTAGAAATTCTATTTAAGTCAATATAATCATTGTCTAGAAGATCATTAGCCAAGGAAACTCCTGATGTATGCGTTAGAACATTTTTAATTGTTATATTTTTTTATTATTTTTTCCGAATTCTGGCCAAAATTTAATTATAGGATCATTAAAATTTAAAAGTTTTTTATCATGAAGCTTCCAAATTACGGCTGCAATAAAAGGTTTACCAGCAGAAAAAATATGAAAGTTTTTATTATTATCAAATTTATTAAATTCTTTTATTTTCTGATTATTCTTAAATACTGAAATAGATATTTCTTTTATTAATCCCTCATCAGAAAGTTTTTTTATTATTCCTAATGTATTTTCTTCCATAAATTATGCTTTATATGGTATTGTTTGAGGCCCTTCAGGCAAAACACATATAGAAGGATTGTTGATTTTAGATTTTAGCTCTTCAATTGCTTCTTCAACTTTATTAATTTTAGACAAATGTGCATCTGAAACATCTTTTTCATTTAGTTTTGAATATAATAGAATTTTATTTTTTTCTTGCAGTTGAGCTTGAATTTGAAATTGCCATTGATCAGGTTGGAGAAATTCAGGATTTTTAATAGTCTCTAAAAAATCTATTGGGTTTTTATATGATTTTAATAATTTTTCATAATTACTATTAAAAGGAATACCATCGGAACATTCTGAGACACAGACTATAATCCCATCTGGTTTTGTGATTTGAGCAGCAGCAGAAACCCCTTTTATAGATTGGTATAAATTTTGGTCAAGTGGATAGCCTGAGTTTGAAGTTATAACCAAATCATATAATTTATTAGTTTTTATCATAGAGTCTTTTTTTACTTGATCTCTAGCAAGCTTATGCTCAGAAATTAACTCTCCTGTATAAATTGCAGTTATTTGATTTTCTCTATTTAGAGTTACATCAATTGAAAAATCACATTTAAGTATTTGTGAAATTTCAGTGATTTCTTCGTGTATAGGATTACCTTCAGTTATTCCCCATGTAGAATTTGAGTTTTCTATTCTTTCATAATCATGCAAGTTCACTATAGTCTCTATTCCAGCTAAGCCTGGAGCAATCATTTTAGGACCACCAGAAAAACCAGCAAAAAAATGAGGTTCTACAAACCCTGTAGTAATTTTCAAATCGCACGAAGCCCAATCTTTATTAATTTCAATGGGTGTTCCTTTTGAAGTTTTTCCTATATATTTCAGGTTTGAAGAGTTTTCAGAATTATGGTTTACTATTGTGGCGTTTTCAAGAATATAAGAATCAAACATTATATTTATTTCATTTAAAGTTGTTTGCCTATGACTTCCTGTAGCAATAAAAATTAATAAATCATTTTTATTGATACCTTTTAGGTTGTCAATTATTGCTTTGATAATATCATTTCTTGGTTGAGCTCTTGTATGATCACAAACTGAAATCCCAACTTGCATACCTTTTTTATAAAGCGATTTTAGAGGTAAAGAATTTATAGGATTATCTAATGCTTCGCAAATTTTTTTATAAGGATTTTCAATTTTATTTTTATATCTCGGTAATAATATATCTGATTCTTCAGGAACATCGATTAATAATCCTTCCTTACCATAATCCATTTTAATGTTCATTTTTTCCTCTTGTAATTACCACACCTACATTGTTAGATATCTTAAGAGCATTTGGCTTATTAATTTTGACTTTAGCTTCTACAACTTTTTGATTTTTTAAGCATAATAATGCTATATCTTTACCCATGGTTTCTATGAGTTCATAGGTATTTTTTTCAACTAATTCTTTTACAGAATAACTTATTAATTTATAGTTAATTGTTTCATTAATATTATCTTTATTATTATTATCAATTTTTTCCATTAAAAGATTGATATCAATTATTAGTGGTTGTTTTGTATTTTTTTCCCAATTATTTATTCCAATAGTTGAGTAACATTTTATCCCTTCTATAAATATTTCATCATATTGACTCATAGTTAAAATATATGCCTTCCTCCGTCTATATTGATTTTTTCTCCAGTTATAAAATCATTTTTTATCAACATTTCAATACAGCTTGTAACTTCACTTATTTTGCCTACTCTTTTCATAGGTCCTAAATCAATATTTTTTGTAGTTCTATTAGGAGAATCTGCAGGAGGTAAAATAGCTCCTAAAGCAACTTCATTAACTTGAAATCTTGGTGCCATTGAAATAGCAAGGGATTTTGTTAATCCAAATATACCAGCTTTACTTATTCCATAAGAAAACCTATTTTCTCTAGCTGTTTTCCAATCAGTTATATTTATTATTTTCCCTTGTTTTAAATTTTTATTTTTGTAAATTTTTTGAGCCATTATAAAAGGAGCTATAATATTTACAAAATAATCTTCTTTAATTTCATCAATAGAAGTATTTTCAAGAGTATTTTTTCTAAATGTAGAGGCATTATTAATTATTATAGGTATTTCTCCTAAAGATTTATTAATGTTTTCTAATAAATTTATACAGCTATTTTCCTTTGATAAATCAGCTTTAAAAATATCTGATTTAACATTATTCTTTTTTATTAATGCTAGCGTCTTCAAAGCGTTTTCTTCAGAATTATTATAATGTAGAGCAATATTCATCCCTATTTCTGAGAGATGAATTGCAATTTCTCTACCAATTCTATTTGCAGCTCCCGTAATAAGAACATTTTTATTTTTAATGAACAATTTAAGTCCTATCTTATTAAATCAAAAAATTCTTTTCTTGTTTTGCTATCAGATTTAAATCTTCCAAAAAGAGCACTAGTTAGCATTTCTGTTCCGGGCATATTAACCCCCCTCATGCTTGAGCAAAGATGTTGAGCTGTAATTACGACACCAGCACCTTTTGCATCTGTACTTTCAAATATAGCTTTTCCTATTTCTTCGGTTAATCTTTCTTGAACTTGAAGTCTTTTTGCAAACATTAATGCAATTCTAGGTAATTTTGAAAGACCTATAATTTTTTCTTTAGGTAAATAGCCAATATGTATTGTTCCAAAAAATGGTAATAAGTGATGTTCGCATAAAGAATAAAATCTTATATTTTTTACAGTAACAATTTGATCATATTTAACTTTAAATAATGCATTATTTATAATTTTATTAATATCCGCATCATAACCAGATAAAAGCTCTTCATAAGCTTTTGCAACTCTTTGAGGGGTATCTTTTACCCCATCTTTATTAACGTTATCTCCTAAGCTATCAATTATTTTACTTATAGAATCTGATATTATTTTTTTATTTATTTTTGTCATATTATCCTCCTGCAATAGATGGTAAAAAATGAACTTCAGTATCTTCTTCTAATTCTTGTAATAATCCTTTTCTTGTGGCTGAGAAACCACAGATAGCAGCTAATCCAGGTTTTATTCTTCCCTCTTGTACAAGATGTTCTTTTGTTCCAGGGTACATCTTTTCAAGATTTATTATTACTTCATTTAAAGTCTTACCTTTTACTTCTATAAAATCTTTATTATTTGTTGTTTTTTTTAATTGATAGGGAAGAAATACTTTAGCCATAATTTAGCACCTCTAAAATTTTTCTAGGATTCATTGGCGTATTATAAATTCTTTTACCTGTAGCTGCTTTTATTGCATTAGCCACAGCTCCTAATGGAGGAACTATACAAACTTCACCTACCCCTCTTACTCCGAAGGGATGAAGAGGATTATTGACTTCTACTAATTGAACTTCTATATTAGGCATATCTAAAGCTGTTGGCATCCTATAATCTAAAAAACTAGTATTAGCCATAGATCCATCACTTTTTATGTAATATTCTTCATTTAGAGCCCAGCCAATTCCTTGAACAACACCACCTCTAATTTGCCCTTCTACATAAGCAGGATAAATAGCCTTACCCACATCTTGAATTGCCGTATACCTCACAACATCAGTTTTTCCTGTTTTAGGGTCAATTTCTATATCACAAATTCCAGTACTAAATCCATTACCCGCAGTAGCTAAATTTACCGAAGCTGTTGAAGTAACAGGGCCACCTGTTGAATTTATTTTCGAAGCTAATTCTGCAATATTAATTTTTCTATCAGAATCATTTGAAGAAAATTCTCCATCTTCAAATAAAACTTCTTTTTCAGGCTCTTCCCAAAGAATAGAAACTCTTTTCTTCATTTCTTCAATTAATTTTTTGCTGATTCCCATCCAGCATATCCAGTTGCATATGTAGTTCTTGAACCTCCTGTTGTTTGAGTAAATCCAATTGTATCTGTATCAGGTATAGATGGATGAATATTTTCTACAGGTATACCTAGTGTTTCAGCTACTTGCATAGAGATTGAAGTTCTTGTTCCACCTATGTCTGCTGATCCTTCGTTAAGGGCTATATTGCCATCATCTTGAAGAATTAAATCTACAGTAGATCTTCCTCCTCCGTTATGCCAGTATCCACAAGAAATACCTCTGCCATAAATTTTATTCTTATTTCTTTTATTAATTTTTGAGTTCCAATGATCACTTTTCTTTGCAGCTTCTAGAGTTTCAATGAAACCTATTTTATTGAATAAAACACCATCAGTTCTTCTCGATCCTTCTTTGGAAGCATTTGCTAATCTAAAATCTATTTTATCCCAAGTCATTTTTTCACAAATTTCATCTATAACACTTTCTACTCCAAAAGAAACTTGTGGAGATCCTGGAGCTCTATAAGCAGCTGTTTTAGGTTTGTTAACTAATACATCATAAGCATCAACTTGTATATTTGGAATATAATAACAAGCCAGTGAACAAACAGATCCTGCTGCAATTGAAGATCCCGGGAAAGCACCAGCTTCAAATTTTAGATCTACTTTACTAGCTTGGATTTTTCTATCATTTGTTACTCCAATCTTAACTGTAACTTTACCCCCTGGGGCAGGTCCAGAACCTTGAAAAACAGACACTCTATCCATGATCATTTTAACTGGTTTAAATCCAGATTTTTTTGAAAGTATTGCAGCTAATGGTGGTAAATAAACTTTTGTTTTACCTCCAAATCCTCCTCCTATTTCAACTGGATATGTAGTTACCTTAGAAATAGGTAAGTCTAAAAAGCCAGCAGTTAAATCTCTTACAGCAAATTGACCTTGAGTACTTGACCATAATGATAAATGATCATTTTCATCCCAATGAGCTGTAGCATTGTGTGGTTCTATATAACCTTGATGCACCATTTGTAGATTAAATTCTTTTTCGATAACTAAATCACAATTATTAAATGCCTTATCTATATCTCCAAATGCATGTCTAAAATGTTTTGCGATATTAGTATTTGTAACTATTTTGCCTAAATGATCTCCTTCTAAATCTTCTAAAATTATCGGAGCATTTTTTCTAATAGCCTCATCAACATTTTTTACAGGTTCTAATACTTCATATTCTACTTCTATTAACTTACAAGCTTCTTTTGCTGTATTTCTATCTTTAGCAGCAACAGCAGCAACAGGATGTCCTTTATAAAGCACTTTTTCGCTGGCTAGTATGTTATCTACATCTCTTTTTAGATTCATATTAGGCATTCTTTTTTGTAAATTTTTAATATGATTATCATCATAATTACTATTTATAGGGATATCTTTTGAAGTTATTACTGAAAAAACTCCTTCAAATTTTTCTGCTTTAGATATATTTATAGATTTTATTTTTGCATGAGCATATGGACTCCGCAAAACTTCACCCCAAATCAAGCCAGGTAATTTTACATCTGCTCCATATATTGCTCTTCCTGTAACTTTATCGTAGCCATCATGTCTAATAGGATTATTTCCAATTACCTTATATTTTTTTTTGGAGCTGAAATTTATAGTCATGTTACTTCCTTTCAAAAAAAAACCGCGATCATTAAACTTTATTCTTTATTAGATAAAACTTAATGATCACGGTTTTTTATTATTCTTTTATGTAATCTAGTCAGATATTTTCCCTAAAACATTAAGAATTCTTCCTGGTTTCATTGGTGAATCATAGAATCTTTTACCAAGAGCGTCGTGCAAAGCATTTCCAATAGCACCAACTGGAGGACAAATAGGAACTTCTCCTACTCCTCTAACTCCAAATGGATGCCCTGGGTTTGGTACTTCTACTATGATAGTTTCAATATTTGGAAGATCTAAAGCCGTAGGCATTCTATAATCCAGATAAGAAACATTTGCTTGAGTTCCATCATCTTTCATATAGTATTCTTCATTAAGTGCCCATCCAATTCCTTGAACAGCCCCTCCAGCCATTTGCCCTCTAACATAAGCAGGGTAGATAGCTGTTCCAACATCTTGTAATACTGTATATCGTGCTATATCTGTTTTACCAGTTTCGGTATCAACATCAACATCAACAATATGTGTTCCAAAAGCACCTCCTGCAGATTCTAAGTCTACACTTCCTGAAGAAGCTGCTGGACCGCCAGTATTGTCTAAATTAGAAGCTAATTCTTTGAATGTGAATTTCAATTCTGGGTCTTTACTTGCAAAAAAAGTTCCGTCTTCAAAATCTATATCATTTTTATCTAAGGACCAAATTATTGCACATCTATCTTTTAATACTTCAATAAGATTTTCTGCTGCTTTAACAGCTGCAAATCCTGTTGCATATGTAGTTCTAGACCCTCCAGTAACATCAGCATATCCTGCAGTTTCAGTATCTCCAACACTTGGTCTAAAGTTTTCTACTTCAATTCCCAATATTTCTGCAGCTTGCATAGAAATAGACGTTCTAGTTCCTCCAATATCAGATGATCCTTCAACTAAAACAACGGATCCATCACTATTTACTGATAGATTTACAGTTGATTTTAATCCAACGTTAAACCAATAACCTGAAGCAACTCCTCTTCCTCTAACTCTGCCTTTAGCAGGAGTTCCAAGATCTGAATTCCAATGATCACTTTTTTTGGCAGCTTCTAGAACTTCTACATTTCCAACTTTAGGGAAAACAACTCCATCAGCTCTTCTTGTACCTTCTTTTGATGCATTTTGTAATCTGAAATCTATAGGATCCATTCCGTGTATTCTAGCTAACTCATCTGATACAGTTTCTGTAGCAAATGCAGCTTGAGGTGAACCAGGAGCTCTATAAGCAGCTGATTTTGGTTTATTCACCACAATATCAAATCCATCTATTCTAGTATTTGGAATATCATATGCTGCAAAAATACATTGAACTGCAGCACCAACCGCTGACCCTGGAAATCCTCCAGCTTCTAGCTTAATTGATGATTCCGCAGCTACTATATTAGCATCTTTATCTGTTCCCATTTTTACTGTTATGGTACCTCCTGGAGCAGGCCCTGAAGCTTGAAAAACACTACTTCTTTCCATTACTGCTTTAACTGGTCTACCAGATTTTCTTGAAAGAATACTTACTACAGGCTCTAGATATACTGGAATTTTACCACCAAAGCCACCACCAATTTCTAATGGGGTTACTTTTACCCTTGAAACATCTAATTTTAAAATTGCTGCAGTTGAAGTTCTAACTGGGAATGCGCCTTGAGTAGAAGTCCATACTTTAATTCGATCTTCTTCATCCCAATGAGCAGTTGCATTATGAGGTTCTATATATCCTTGATGAACCATTTGAAGAGTGAATGTTCTTTCAACTACATTCTCTGCATTTGCAAATGCTTTATCTGGATCTCCAAACTCATGTCTAGTTATTGATGCAACATTTGTATTTTTTACCTTTTTCCTAAGGTGGTCACCTACAAGAGAATCTAATAATATAGGAGCACCTTCTTTAGTAGCATCTTCTACATTAGTAACAGCATCAAGAAGATCGTATTCAACCTTAACTTTTGATGCTGCATAATCTGCAACATATCTATCTATTGCAGCTACAGCAGCCACTGCATGGCCTTTGTATAGAACTTTTTGTGTAGCCATGATATTTTCTGAGGACCATGCTACATTTTCTGTGCCTTCTCCATGATCAATAAACTGATCTTCTTGCTGAGGAAGGTCTTTTCCAGTCATTACTGCAAACACTCCGTCAATTTTTTCAGCTTCAGAAGTGTCAACATTTTTTATAACTGCATGAGCATTAGGACTTCTTACTATTGATGCCCAAATTAATCCTGGAAGCTTTACATCTGCTCCATAAATAGCTCTTCCAGTTACTTTATCGTAACCATCATGCCTGATAGGATTAGTTCCTATCACTTTATAATTTTTTGAATCTGATACATTTACCATATCTTTACTCCTTATTATGAATTTTCTGCAACTTTTTTTACTGCTTTAATAATATTTTCGTAACCAGTACATCTGCAAAGATTTCCAGCTAACCAATGCCTAATTCTTTCTTCGCTTGGGTCAGGTTCGTTATCTAAAAGCCCCTTCGCTGCAACAAGAAATCCTGGTGTACAAATTCCACATTGCAATGCAGCTTCTTCTAAAAATGCTTGTTGTAGAGGGTGAAGCCCGTCTGCAGTAGCCATTCCTTCAACAGTTTCCAAGTTTTGGCCATCAACTTCAGCGGCTAGAACTAAGCAAGAATCAACAATTTTTCCATTAATTGATACAGTGCATGCTCCGCAGTTTCCGTCAAGACATCCTTCTTTACTTCCAGTTAGTCCTACAATTTCTCTTAATGCGTCTAATAAGCTCACATATGGATCTGTTAAGAATTCCTCTGGTCTACCGTTTATTGTTGTTTTTACATGAATTTTTTGTATAGACATTATTATCCCTCTATTCTTTCTAATGATTTATTTAGTGTTCGAAGTGTTATAACTTCCACTAAGTGCTGTCGTTGCTCTATAGTACCTCTCATATCTTCAATGGGGGAACACTCACTTTTTGCTATTGCAGCAGCTTCTTTGAATGAAGCTTCATTTGCTTCTTTTCCTATAAGAAAATCTGAAGCTTTTTTTGCAAAAATAGGTGTCGGGCCAACAGAAGCTAAAGCAATTCTTGCTTCTGAAATTTTTCCATTTGATCCAACTAGTATGCTTGATGCAACAGCAGCAACTGCTATATCCATTTCATTTCTAGGAATAAATCTTTCATATGCTGCTCCAAACCCTTTTCCTTTATTAGGGATAGAGAGTGAAACCAACATCTCTCCTTTTCCTAAAGCATTACGTCCAGGTCCAGTACAAAACTCTTCTACTGGAATACTTCTAGTTCCTGATTCTCCTTGTATATTTGCTACAGTAGAATGAACTATTAGCGGACCTATACCATCAGCTGAAGGAGTAGCATTACATAAATTACCACCGAATCCTGATCTAGATTGAATTTGTATGCCACCAATTAAAGTAGCAGCATCAATTAGCCCTGGATAATTTTTTGAAATATCATCATCTTCATATAACTGATGACATGCAACTGCTGAACCGATAACTAGGCCATCATTATTATTGGTTACTGAAGTTAGTTCAGGTATTTTTTTAATATCAACCACCATGTCTAAATCAAATCTACCTCCCCTTATTTGAACTAGTAGATCTGTTCCTCCTGCCATAGGTCTAGCCTTGTCGCCATGTTTTGTTAAAATCTCTACAGCCTCTTTTACTGTAGAAGGCGCTGCATATACAAATGGATGCATCTGGTCTCCTTTCGCTTATTTATCTTTATCTCTATTTAATCTTCTTGTATCTTAGTATCATTTTATAAGGCATTCGTAAAGAGTCAAAGAGAAAAAGAAATTATTTTGGGGGAATTTTTATCTTTTTCTCTTAAATAAGAATAAAAATGCTAAAATTCCACCAAAAAATATTATTAAAAAACTTAATATACCTATAAATCGAAAAGAAAATGAAATTGAAATAGTCTCTGCTAAGTAACCAACTAAAATTACACCAATAGAAACAGAACCCCATGTTAGTTGATTTATACTCATTATCCTTCCTCTAAATTCTTCTTTAACATTTGACTGAATTATAGTAGAACTCAACGTACTAAATATTACTTTTGAAAAAGAAATAATTGAAAATATTATAAAAATATTAACAATCCCAAAATTAGTACTAAGTAAAATTAAAGAAATAGACAAAATCATTCCAAATAGAAAATAGAGCAAATATTTATTAACTTTTTGCCCAAATAAAATTAATAAAGAAGTAGAAATCAAACCTGATATTCCTCCAAATAATAATAAGTTTCCATAAGTTTCAGATGTTCCATTTAATAAATCTGTAGTGACTGCTGGTAGTAAAACATCAAACGAACCTGCTGTAATTCCAAAGAAAAATCCAATTAGTATAAAAATAAATATAATAGGAGTCCTAAATAAATATTTTCCTCCCGATATAAGGTCTGATAAAACACTATTATTACTATTATTTGCAACTAAATGAACGCTTGGATCCATTTTTTTTAAAGTTATATATGTAAGTAGATATGAAATCCCTATTATTAGAAATAATCCATCTAAACCAAAAACCTTTACTATTGGATGAAATAATGAAGGCCCTATAATTCCTGAAACTCCAAATATAATAGAATACATTGATATTCCAACAGCCAAGAATTTCTTATCAACTAATCTAGCAATCATTGATGACCGGGAAGGAATATCTATTGCAAGCAGAATTCCAGTTATGATTGATAAAAGTATTAAAACATTTGGATTCATTAGTTTTAAGAAAATTAGAATTGCTGTAAGAATAGTTACTACACAAAACATTAATCTTGTGACTCTTATTATTTTTAATCTATTATATTTGTCTGCTAATACACCACCAAAAATACTTAATAATAAAACAGGTGTGTAATTAGCACTTGAAACTATTCCTAACATAGTTTCTGAATCAGTCATTGTTCGCATCAACCATAAACGGCCATAAATTAAAGCCCACATTCCAATATTTGAAAATAGTGCAGCTATCCAAAAAAGTCGGTACTCTTTTGATAAAAATAAAAGTATAAATGGCTGGTTTTTAAACTTCATATTAAAAAATTTTATTACTATAGAAGTTAATATTTCCGCCTAAATTTTTGTTAATTAATATTTTTTTTGTTAAAAGGTGTAAACCATAATCCCAAGTAAACCCTATTGCTCCATGTAATTGATGAGCAGTCCAAGATAATTGACTTATTTTTTCATCACAAATGACCTTACATAATAAAGATAGGGTTTGAAAATTTTCAGAGTATTTTTCTTTTGAGGCAGATCTTATCAACTCTCTTGCTTCATTAATATTTACATACATATCAGATAAATTATGTTGGATTGATTGAAAAGAACCAATTTTATTATTGAATTGCTCTCTATTTTTTACAAAATCTAGAGTTATATCAAAAATATGTTCGGCAGCACCTATAGTTTCTGAGCATTTTGAAATTATAGTGTGATAATACATAAAATCAATAATCATATTACAATTTTCATGTGTACCAACAAAGTTATTTTCATTCATATCAAAATTACTGATTTCAATATCGCATATTTCTTCTCCTATTAAGCTTGTCTTGTTTTCTAATATCTTAAAAGAATTTGAAGGAATAATAACAACTCTTTCGCCTAATTTTGATTTTGCTATCAAAATAATATTTGAAGATTCGTTATAAAAAGGCACATTACATATCTTTCCACTTATGAGAGTTTTTCCATTATTGGTAGATATAAAAGGGAGATTTTTTTTATTGATATATTGCTCTAAAATAGTCGATGTTAGAATCTTTTCTGAATTAGATAATTGAGTAATTATAGATTGAAATTTTTTTTTATCAAATTTTTGAAGGGTTAAAATTCCTGAGATAGAATTTTCTATTATAGGACCTTCGCATAGGTTATATCCCCATTTTTCTAATATTAGGCAGAAATCAAAAAAACTTAATCCATAATCTTCAGAATCGACTTCGTTTAGCATTCCAATATACCCTAATTCTAAAAGTTCATTCCAGCCATATTTATAATCAGATTTTTTTTCTGATTTATCATTTAATAATTTGAAATCAACTTTTTTTTCAAGTTTATCTTGTAAGGTTTTGATTATCATTTTTTGAGATTCATTTATGCTAAAGTCCATCATCTTGGCAATCCTAATCCTCTTCGAGCAATAATATTTTTTTGAATTTCAGTTGTACCTCCAAGAATTCCTCCAGATACAAAAAAAAGTCTATTTTTTATTATTCTTTCAGCAAAATAATCTTTATTATTATTATTTATATATATTGATTTAGTGTTTAAAATTTCAAATGCAAAATCATGAATTTTTATATTTATTTCTGTAGCTAAAATTTTACTGATAGATGGTTCCATGTGTATTGAATTACTCTGTTCTTTTATCCACAATGCTTTATAAGTCATAATTTTTGCAGATTCCAAACTGGATTTTAAATAAGTTAGCTTAACTTTAATTGAATTTGTTTCTAATAATTTTTTTTCTTTACAATAACTCAATAAATCATCAAAACATCTCTCTGCCCAACCAATATAATCTATTCCTGATCTTTCAAAATTTAATAAATCTAAAGCTATCATCCACCCTTCATGTAGTTTACCTACAACATTTTTTGCAGAAACCTTTACATTATCTAAAACCACTTCATTAAATGATGACTTACCAGAAATATTTTTTATTGGATTTACATTAATTCCTTTATCCTTCATATTTAATAAAATTAAAGATAACCCTTCATGCCTTTTACTTCCTTCTTGAGTTCTAACTAGGATAAACATTCTGTTTGCTCTATGAGCTAAAGTTGTCCAAACTTTTGTTCCAGTAATTGTTATGCTATTAGTTTCTTCATCATATTTTCCTTTTGTATTAATTGAAGCAAGATCAGACCCTGAGTTAGGTTCAGAGTATCCTTGGCACCACTGTGCATCTCCATTAGTAATTTCTTTTAGGTATTTTTCTTTTTGAGAATCAGTCCCGTATTTTAATAAAGTAGGTCCGATCATACGCACACCAAATCTATCATTACCTGGAGCCATTTTATAGGACATAGTTTCAGAAAGTATTATAGATTAGGTAAAACTTTTTTCTAACCCTCCATATTTGACTGGCCAAGAAGGAGCTATCCATTTTTTTTCAGATAAGGCTTTTTTAATTTGTTTAGAAAGTTCCCAATGGCTGTCTAATCTTTCATCAGGATATTCTTGCCAATCTTCAGGAAGATATTTATTAATTAGGTTATTTAATTCTTTTTTAAAAAATAAATCGTCTTTTGAAAACATAAGAATTTGAAATTTTAACTAAATGATACAGAAAGTAATCAAAAAAATACCTTAGATAGGTATTTCATTGTTTCTTTTTTCAAACTCATCAATTGAATTTATTCTACGAATATTACTAGTTTTAGTTAAACTCTGCTTTTTATTTATTTTGATATCATTTGAAATTTTTGATGATTCAAATCCAAACCTATCGAAAGAAAGCTGAGATTTGATCTTAGGGAATTTTTGAAATGGGAATCCTGCTGTTCTAGCAAGTAAATTTAATAAAGTTTTTGATGCACCTCTTGGTTTATACAAACCTTTTTCCCATTCACTTATAGTTTGTTGCCTTACTCCAAGTTCATTCGCAAGTTTAGTTTGAGAATTTCCTATATGAACTCTTAAGGCTAAAACAGTTTAAGAGTTCCATTCAAAATTATTAATTGTATTAGTGTTATTGATAACCATAAAAGTAGGATAATAAAAAACAAAAAACATTACATAGGGACTTTATAGCAATTTTTTCTAATTTTATAACTCTATATTTGAGAAATCTTCTATTTTACTATTTTTAGGGCCAACTTTTGATATGCATAAATTATCTTTAATGAAGATTTCTTCTGCAAGGAGTTTGATTTCCTTCAAAGTTACTTTATTGATTTTTGATACTATATCATTTACGGCAGTTATTTTATTTGAGAGTATTTTTTGAGTTCCTAAAAAACTAGAAATTGATCTACTATTTTCTAATCTTAATAAAAGTCTTCCAACAGATAGATTTTTAGCTGAATTTAATTCTTCTTCATCAATTTTTAGATTTTTGATATTATTTAATTCACTAAATGTTAATTTAATAACTTCTAATAAATTTTTCTCATCAACTCCTGCTTCAAAATAAATTACTCCTGTGTCGCTATACAAATTAATTGAAGAGTGTATATCGTAAGCAAGTCCTCTTTTTTCTCTAATTTCTTCAAAAAGTCTACTACTCATAGATTCACCTAAAATTACTGAAATAAGCGATAATGCATATTTTTTTTCACTTAAGTAACTTGGAGCCTTGAATCCAATTATGACTATTGACTGTTCAATTTCTTTTTTAACTGAAATTTGCTTAAATCCTTTTGATTCTATTATTGGATTGACTGATAGTTTTTTTTGGTGGGTAAAGTTTTTAAAATTATTTTTTAGTTGCTCAATAACATTATCTTTATTTATATTTCCTGATATTGAAATAACTAAATTATCTGGAGTATAAAATTTTTTATAAAATTCTTTCAAAGTTTCAATAGTTAGGCTGTTAACACTATTTTCTGTACCTGCAACATCTCTACCCATTGAATGGTTTCCCCAGTTAACTTTTTCATAATTAGTTACACATACTGCATAAGGGTTATCTAGCGAGGATTTGATTTCTTCCACGACAACATTTTTTTCTAAAATGAGATCCTTTTTTCTCATCAATGAATTTTGAATTATATCTGAAAAAAGTTCTATAGATTCACTAGTATTTTCTTTAGGAAAATTTCCCCAATATCCTGTTATCTCTTTATCAGTAAAAGCATTAATAATTCCACCTTGGTTTTCAATTATGCTAGAAATTTTTTTTGGAGTGGGCTTATTTTTTGTTCCCTTAAAAAGCATATGCTCAAATAAGTGGGAAGATCCGCTTATATTTTGTTCTTCGAACCTTGAACCTACACCAAAAATAAAATTTGCTGCGACTGCATTTGTTGTACTAAATTCTGATAGAACTACTCTAATATTATTTTCAAGGGTAATTTCTGAAAATTCTATCCTCATAGTTTAGTTATAATAATTTTTTTTGTAATATCATAAAATTATTATGATGGTTTAATTCAAAATGTTCAAAAGAAAAATGAAGTTTTTCATAGAAAATAAAATATCTATTAACTATTTTTGGCTCTTTTTTTTATTATTTTGTTTTTCTTTTGTTATTAGAATTATTGGAATAGATTGGGATCAAGGATTTCTCTTTCATCCAGATGAAAGAGCTATTTTTATGTATGCATATGATCTCAACTTTGATTCTTTCAAAAATGGATTTGAAATATTTAATGCAGAAAAAAGTTCACTGAATCCAAAATGGTTTAATTATGGTTCATTCCCTTTATATTTATTAAAATTAACTATAATTATAATAAATCCCTTTTATGATTTAAGTATTTTTGATTTGAGAATTCCTGCAAGAATTTTTTCAATTTTTGCTGATTCATTAACAGTAATATTTATTACAGTTGTTTCATCGTATTTTATGAATAGAAAATGGAGCTTACTTGTAGGTTTTTTAGCTTCAATATCATTGATTAATATACAAAATAGTCATTTTTTTACAACTGATGTTTTTGTGACTAATATTTCTTTATTGGTAATTTTACTTAGCTTTAAAAATTCTTCTAATACAAGCTTTAGAAGAACTTTGTTATTATCATTATTATTCTCTCTGGGGTTATCATTTAAATTTTCATTCTTACCTTCAATACTTCCAATTGTAGGTTCGTATTTTTTACTTTATATTAATCGTAAATTATCCCTATTTTTAGCATTTAAATATTTTGTTATTTTTATACTATTTGGAATATTTTTGCTTTTAATATTTCAACCTTATATGTTTCTTGATTACCATACTTATTTTTCTAATATTTCTGAGCAATCAAAAATGGTTAGAGGAATTCACGATTTTCCTTATACTAGGCAATATATAAATACTACAAAATATATATATCCAATACTACAAATTATAAAATGGGGTTTAGGTCCATTTCTTGGAGTCGTAGCTATATTAGGATTTTTTTATTTCATATATTATTCTTTGAAAAATAAATCTGAACTAAGTTTTATAATATTAATTTGGTTTATCCCATATTTCGCTTTTAATGGAAGCTTTGACGTAAAATTTACTAGGTATTTTTTACCATTAATACCTTTTATATTATTATTTTCCGTTTTATTTTTAAAATCTGCTTATGAATACTTAAAAACTAGATATTCATTTATAGGTAAATTTAAGTATTTATTTTTACTGATTTTTATTTTTCCTACACTACATTTTTCTTTATCTTATATAAACGGAATTTATTTAACACCCCATCCAGCAGTCTTAGCATCTAATTGGCTAGAATTAAATTCTTCTAAAGATGTTCTAATTATTCAAGATCATTGGGAGGAGTCGATACCATCTCAAAATGGAATTCAGCTATCACATGAACGTCTCGAGCTTTATAATCCAGATAATTATGAAAAATTTGATAAAATTTTTACGCTGCTATCTGAATCTGATTATTATGTTGTTTTTTCAAATAGACTTTATGCAACCATTCCAAGGTTAGATGAGAGATATCCTGTTACAAATAATTTTTATGAAAAACTTTTTGATGAAAGCTTAGGGTTTGAAATTGTAAATTTTCAAAAACAATCAATGAATTTATTTTCAATAAATTATCAAGAGAACTATTTTGAAAGAATTAGTATAGAAAAACCCTCAACTATAAATAACTACGAAAAAGATTTTTTAATTAATTTTAATTTAGGCTGGTCAGACGAAAGCTTTTCGGTTTACGATCATCCAAACGTAATAATTTTCAAAAATGAAAAAAAATATTCTAAAGATAAATTATTTGAGTCTTTAGATCAATCTTCTTTTGAAAATTATGAATATTTTGATTTTTTAAATAAAGATATATATAAAAAAGTTGAAACCCTTGAAGATTATGACGAAATAAATATTTTTAAAACTCAAATGTTTTTAAGTGAAAGTTCTATAATCCTACAAGTATTTATTTGGATTTTATTAATTAATTTTTTAGGTCTAGTGTTCATACCTGTTTTTTATAAACTATTTATAAATTTTCCAGATTTTGGATATTCTTTCTATAAATTCTTCGGATTATTATCATTCTCGTTTATTATATGGTTTTTTACTTCATATAAAGTAATTGATTTTATTTTTATAGATATTTTTTTCATTGCCTTATTATTAATTATTATTTCTTTATTTTTATTTATAAAAAATAAAAATGAAATTTTATTTTATATAAATAAATCTAAAAGACAAATTTTGTTTACGGAGTCATTATTTGTCATTTTTTTTGCTTTAGGGTTATTGATTAGATATCTAAATCCAGATCTTTGGCATCCATATAGAGGTGGTGAAAAACCAATGGATTTGGCTTTCTTAAATGCTATTATCAGAAGTACAACTTTCCCTCCCTTTGATCCATGGTTTAGCGGCTATTCATTAAACTATTATTATTATGGACATTTTATGGTAGCTTTAATGAGCAAAATTACAGGAATTCCTAGTTATATATCTTATAATTTAGCAATACCTACTTTTTTTGCTTATTCTTCAACTTTAATTTTTGGCTTTAGTAGTAGTTTTGTTTATTTGTACAGAAAATCTAAAGATCTTAAGTTTGATTGGTTTAGAATTCCTGTATATACGGGTTTATTTTCTGTTTTTTCAATTTTAATATTTGGGAATTTTGATGCTGTAATTCAAGTATTTAAAATAATTTTCAACTTTCAAGAAAACTTTGATTATTGGAGAAGTACACGTATAGTCTCAATGAACTCGACAGGCTTAGAAATTAATGAATTTCCGTTTTTTACTTTTCTTTTTGCTGACCTTCATGCACATCTTATGAGTATTCCGCTTATTATTTCTTTAGTTTCAATTTCTTTTATATTTTTCTATGATTTTTTTTCTAATAGTTCAAAAATTAAAAATTTATTTATCCTTTTGTTTTTAGCTTTAATCACGGGTGTAATTAAAGCCACAAATACTTGGGATTACCCCTTAGGAGTCATTATAGTATCTTCTTCAATTTTCTTATCAACTTTTTTATCTGGAGGAAAAATAAATATTAGATTTTTAAGATTTATTTTATATTTATCTTTTTATTATTTTATGTCTAAAATTTTATTCTTAAATTTTGAAAATAATTTTATTATGCCTGAATTTGGAATATCGTTTTCTCAATGGAAAACCCCTATAATTATTATGCTTGAAATTCTTTTTGTGCCAATTTCTTTATCTTTAATATTTATAATTAGTTATA
>JAACCT010000079.1 GCA_009937255.1 Dehalococcoidales bacterium | reverse complement strand
TCGTAGATAATTTTTTGAAGATTCACCCTTTTCCCATAATCTATTTTTTGACCTTGAAAAGAACCAAACATTTTTGGATTCAATAGTTTTATCAAATGCCTCTTGATTCATCCATCCCAACATTAGAATTTTATTATCTTCATAATTTTGAATTATTGCTGGTAGTAAAGTATTTTGTTTAAAATTAGGATTCATTTATTATGACTTCTTCATAAAGTTGTTTCAAATTTGAAATACCAATATATTTTTCATTTTTATAAGTATCATTATATATGTTTCTGTTAATCAATATTGGTTGCATTCCAACTGAACTTGACCCAATAACATCATCAAATTCTTTATCTCCAACATACCAACAGTTTTGAGCATTTATATTATACTTTTCAAGCAAAATCTCAAAAATTTTTGGATTAGGTTTATAACATTCAGCATCTTCTGATGAAAGAATAAAATCAAATTTAAAATTTATTTTATTCAAAACAGGGATTAAGAAATTATTATCTGCATTAGAGATTATTCCTATTTTAGAATACTTACTTAAATTAATAATCATTTCTTCACTATCTTCATATGGCTCGTTACTAGCCATACTTTTTATTGATGATTCAGCGCATTTTTGACTAATATTTTTATTCCCTAATTTTGCAAATACTTTATCGAAACAATTTTGCCATGCTTGTTTGTAAGTAATAAATGGAGGATTTTGATTTAAATTACTTAAGTTATTTCTAATATTTCTAAAATTAATTTCTTCTTTTTTCCATAAACCCCATAATTCCAAGGCATCAATACGTAATTGATGCTCCAAAACAAGATTATTAAATAATTCATGCCAAATAGTTATTTCGTTTTTAATTAATGTTTCAAAGCAATCAAATAAAATAACTTCTGGTTTTTTGATAATTTTTTTCATAATCTAATATTAATTTTATTCTTAATAAGATAATTTTTAACTTCTTTTATGCTTAGGATTCCAAAATGGCAAATACTTGCTGCTAAGATTGCATCTGCTTTTCCAAATTTTAATGCTTCATATAAATGCTTTAAACTTCCTGCACCACCTGATGCTATAACTGGTATATTTACTATATTATTTACCTTTTCAAGTAGTTCATTGTCGTATCCGTTATTTGAACCATCTTTATCCATACTGGTTAGCAATATTTCACCAGCTCCTAATTCTTCTACATTTTTTACCCATTCTAGTGCATTTATATTTGTTTTATTTCGCCCTCCATGTGTATAGACAATCCAATCATCTCCTTCTTTCTTAACATCTATTGCTGATACTACACATTGTGCTCCAAATTCTTTTGAACAGTCTGTAATAATTGCAGAGTTTTTAATTGCTGATGAATTCAAAGAAACTTTATCTGCTCCAGCTTCTAGCATTATTCTCATATCATTTATAGTTCTTATTCCTCCTCCAACAGTTAAAGGAATAAATACTACTGAAGACACTTTTTTTACTACATCAATTAAAGTTTTTCTACCTTCGTGAGTTGCAGTTATGTCTAAAAAAACTAACTCATCCGCTACTTCACTATTATAAAATTCTGCTAATTCTGTTGGGTCTCCAGCATCTTTTATATTTATAAAATTTACACCTTTAACTACTCTTCCTTTATCAATATCTAGACATGGTATTATTCTTTTAGTTAGCATAATAATTTTTGTTAATATTTATATTTTATTTAAAGCTTTTTTTAAATCTATGTTTTTTTTATATAATGACATTCCAAGTATAGCTCCATCTACTCCTAATTCTTTAAGGTTAATTAAATCTTCTATGCTTGAAATACCTCCAGCAATATTTAATTCTGATGTACAAAATTTTCTAAATTTGGATATATATTCAAAGTTAGGATGAGATAAAGTCCCATCTTTTTCAATATCTGTATAAATAAATGATCTACAACCCTCTTGTTCAAATTCCATAACTATATCTTGAATATTTAGTTTAGAATTTTCTAGCCAACCTTTTGTCTTAATATCACCATTTAATGCATCAATACTAACTATAATATTAGATTGAAATTTATTAATAGATTTCAAAACTTCTTCTCTATTATTTAAAGCAGCTGTGCCAAATATTATTTTTTTTACACCAAGATTAATATATGATTCAGCTTTTTCAAAAGTTCTAATCCCCCCGCCAATTTGAATATTTAGACTAGTTTTATTAATAATTTTTATAATTAAATCTTTAATAGTAGTATCTCCAGATTTAGCACCATCTAAATCAATTATATGAATAAATTTACTACCATCTCTTTCAAATTTTTCTGCAACTTTAACTGGGTCATCATTAAAAATAATTTCATTTTTATAATTACCTTTAATTAATCTCACGCATTTCCCATCTCTAATATCTAGGGCTGGATATATTTTCATAAATTTCCTACTATTATTTTAGCTAATCATTTTATTAAAGTTTTCATAAATCTTAAGTCCATCTTTACCGCTTTTCTCTGGATGAAACTGTACAGCTAAAAGGTTATTTTTTTGAATAGCTGCACACATTTGAATTGAGTAATTTGTCTTTCCAATAATTATTTCTTCGTCAAGAGGATCACAGAAATATGAATGAACAAAATAAAAATTTGTATTTGTTGAAATTCCTTTAAAAATTTCAGATTCTTTAACTAACTCTAATTGATTCCATCCCATATGTGGGACTTTAAATTTATTTTTTAATTTAGGTATTTTTTTTACAGATCCTTCAATAATTCCAAGTCCTGGCTTAACTCCTTCTTCTGAATTTTCAAATAAAATTTGCATACCTACACAAATACATAATATTGGCTTACCTGAACTATAAAAATCCAAAATTATTTTTTCTAAATTTAAATCTTTAATATTTTGCATGACAGTATCAGTTGAACTAACACCAGGAATAATCAAACCTTTACTATTATTAATTTCATTTATATCTGATGTAATAATATTTTGCTTGTTATATAAATCAATAGCCTTTTTTACACTATGAAAATTAGCAGATTTTGTATTTAATATTGATATATCTGGCATAAATTATTCCGTAGCTTTTAGATATTCTTGATCCTTATCAATATATCTTGCGATAATAAATAATAAATCACTAAGTCTATTTAAATATATAAGAATATTTTTATTATTTAACAAATCTTTTTTTTCTATTTCTACGCATAATCTTTCTGATTTTCTACAATTTGTTCTTGCTATATCTACAAATGATGAAAATAGACTACCGCCTGGTAATACAAAATAGTTTATTTTTGGTGTTATCTCCTGGTAATGATCAATTAATTTTTCTAATTCATCTATTGCTTCTTTTTTTAAGTACCTATAGTTTTTTTTCAAATTTAAATATTTTTCTTTTGAGCACGCAATTTCTGATGATATTATAAAAAGAGTTCTTTGTACTTTAATTATTAAATCAGCTACTTCAGAATTATTTTTTTCATTTGAAATAGCATAAGCTACACCTAAATTAGATATGCATTCGTCAATAGCTCCATAGCATTGAACTCTGATATCAGTTTTTGAGACTTTTTGCCCAAAAAGCAAAAAAGTATTCCCTTCATCACCATTTTTTGTGTATAGTCTAGCCAAATCTTTTATTTTAAGTTTTTTTTTATATAATAAATATTACAATGAATTTATAAGTTTAATAATATTCATATCTACTTATTAAAAGAATTAGAAATATTTATATGACAAGTAAAATACCTTTAAATACAATTAAGATTTCTGAAAAAGCTTCTGAAAAAGTTAAAGAGTTTGCTAAAAATCAATCAAAAGTGAAATTTGGTTTAAAAGTTGCAGTTAGATCTGGTGGTTGCTCAGGGTTGGAATATGTACTAGAAATTGTTGATGCTCCAGATGAAAATGATAAGGTTATATCTCAAAATGGACTACAAATATTTATCCCAAAAAAAGCCTATATTTTTTTAGCTGGTACATATTTAGATTTTTCTGATGGTCTTAATGGGAAAGGATTTGAGTTTATAAACCCTAATGCCAAGTCATCGTGTGGATGCGGGGATTCTTTCTCAGTTTAATATGATTTTTTTAGAAAATTCAATTGAAACATATAAATCTCCATCAATTTTTATAGAACCTAATCATAATATTTTTAGAATGAAAGGTAAAGATACCATTTCTTTTTTAGATCGAATTTCAACAAATAGAATCGAAAAATCTTCAAGTATTTATTCTTCTGAAACAGTTCTAACTAATAATAAAGGCTCAATTATAGATGTATTAAAATATAAAACTCTTGATCCCGAGAATATAATTTTTACATTTAATATTAATAATAAAGAAACTATAAATCATCTTAATAATTATATTATTTTAGATGATGTAGAAATTTCTTTAGAAAAAAAAGTTATTAAGTTATCTTATTTTAGTAAGAATAAAAATATTCCTATTGAGTTGATAAATCATTCCAGTATTACTAATTTAGATGAATCTTTTAACTATTTTAGATATGAATTATTTATAGATAAAATAATATTAGAAAAAGTATTTAATTTAAATTCTATTAATAATTTAACTAAATCTGAAAAAAACCTTTTAGAAATTTACCTAAATTTTTTTGATTACGAATCTACTTTGTCTAAAATTAATCCTTTAGAAACTGGATTTCAAGATTCTATATCTTTTGATAAAGGTTGCTATGTTGGTCAAGAAGTAATTGCTCGATTATATAATTATAAAAAAGTAAGTAGAGAAATAATATATTTTAAAACTAAGGAAATGTTTAATATAAATGATTCTTTTAATAATCAAGATAATATCTCGGGGAAAATATTAAGTATTGAGAAAAATTTTGATTTTTTTGTTGGTTTGTGTCTCATCAAAAAAAAAGATATTACTAAATTAAAAAAAGAATTTATTTTAATTTAACGAAGTAATAATGTATCTCCACCGTCTACTAGTATGTTCTGTCCTACAATCATATCTCCACCTTCAGAACATAACATTATAGCTACTTTTGCAATATGATTTGGTATTAACTTCTTTTGTTTAGGATTAGGTCTTTTTAATATATTATTAATTTCATCTTGATTAGGAAAATGTTTTATTGCATCTCTTTCTAATAATGATGCAGAAATAGAATTTACATTTATATCCTTTGGTGCTAAATCAAAAGCCATATATCTAGTCATTGATTCTAAAGCAGCTTTTGAGACACCTATTGAAAAATAGTTATTCATAACTTTAGTAGACCCGGGAGATGTAATATTTATTATTCTACCTTTTTTATTCATTATATTAGAAATTTTCTTTGAGAGTACCCATGGACTTTTAATATTAATTTGCATCGTCCAATCCCAGTGTTTTTCAGTAGTATCTAATGAGTTTTTCATAACTCCTGAGGCTGCATTATTAATTAAGAAATCAATTTTGATATTTTTTTTATTTAAGAATTTATAAAATTCTTCAATATTTTCAAGATGAAGTAAATTAAGTTTTTTTGCAATTGCAGAAACTCCTAATTTATTTATATCTTCTTCAATTATTTTGGCCTCTTTTGAACTTCTTGCATAAGTAAAAATTATATTACAGCCTTTTTTAGCAAATTCATAACAAAGTTCTTTACCAATACCTCTTGTTCCTCCAGTAATAATTACTGTTTTATTTTTAAAGCTCATATTGCCATACCACCATCTACTCTAATAATTTCTCCTGTTATATATCTTGCTTCTTCTCTGGATAAAAAAGCAGCTATAGGTGAAATTTCTTCAGGTTCTCCAAATCTTTGCATTGGAATCCATGACATAACTTCTTTTTTTACTTTTTCTGATAAAACATCTGTTGTTGCAGTAGATACATACCCCGGAGCGATTACATTTGCAGTTATATTTCTAGTAGCAACTTCTTTGGCAACAGATTTAGTAAAGGAATGTATTCCAGCTTTAGAAGCTGAATAGTTAGATTGACCTATATTGCCCCTAAGACCCACAACGGATGAAATATTTATTATTCTACCCCATCTTTTTTTTATCATATTATTTATACATAGTTTTGTGCAATAAAAAGTTCCCTTTAAATTTGTATCTACTACTTTATCAAAATCTTCTGGTTTCATTCTCATTAATAATGAATCTGAAATTATCCCAGCATTGTTATATAAAATTTCAATTGAACCTAACTTTTCTTCGACTTCATTTATCATATTTTTGACTTCATCCAATTTTGATACGTCAGCTTTAATAATGATTCCATCGCTACCTAAATTTCTTATTTCATTTAAAACATTGTTAGCATCTTCTTCATGTGAGTTATAATTTATTGCAATTTTATGACCAGATTTTGCAAGCCTTAATGCAATTGATCTTCCAATTCCTCTTGATGCACCTGTTATAAGTACTATTCTTGAAAGTTCTTCCATAAATTAATCCTTAATTTCTGATCTTATTTTTTTAATTGCTTTTTGTTGTTTTTCAACCCAGTCATTTTCAATTATCATTTTTGCTGTCTTTATTGCATTAGTTACTGTAGAAACATTTGAGCTTCCGTGTCCAATAATTGAGACTCCATTAATTCCATAAATTGGCCCTCCTCCATAAAACTCTAAAACATTTGTTTTTTGATAAATTTCATTATAAAGATTTTTATCACCAGTTTTTTCTAAGACATCTTTTGCAATCCTTTCCCCCAAACCTTCTGTGGATTTCAATAAAATATTTCCTACAAATCCATCACAAATTAAAACATCCACTTGGTTATCGTATATCTTATTTGCTTCTATGTTACCAATAAAATTTAAAGAACTTTTCTCTAACATTTCATAAGATTCTTTATTTAAAATATTCCCCTTACCTTTTTCTTCTCCAACTGATAATAATGCTACTTTTGGGTTTTTATTATTGAATAATATCCTTGAAACCTGATCTGCTATTGCTGCAAAATCTACTAGTTGACTAGATTTAGTATCAACATTAGAACCTAAATCTATTATGACCATTTCTGGAGAATATCCAATGATTGGGCCACCTATAGAACCTCTCTCGATTCCTTCTATACTTCCAAATAATATAGTCGCTGCCGCAAGTGTTGCTCCTGAAGACCCCATGCTAACAAATCCTCCTGCTATCCCTTTTTTTACTACTCCAGCTGAAACAAAAACTGATGCCTTTGGTTTTGTTCTAAAAGCACCAACAGGACTTTCGCCTTCATTTACCACACCATCAGATGGTATTATTTTTAATTTTTCAGTAATTTCATTTGGATATTTTTTAAACTCTTCTAATAATTGATCTTGATCTCCAACTAAAACAACTTTAATTCCATTTTCAATTATTGAATTTATTGCTGCTGGAACTGTTACTTTTGGCCCATGATCTCCACCCATTGCATCAAGGGCTATTATTCCTTCAAACTTCTTCATTTATTTTCCTTTTAATTTATTGTTAGATTAGCTATTAAAACTTCATCACCGTTTTCTTTTATACACATAACTTTAATATTTTTTTTACTTTCAGTAATATTTTTTTCACTATGAGAAATAATTATTTTTTCTTCAGCAAATAAAGGATTTTTGAACCTGGCATCTATGGAAGAATCATCAAACCAAAATTCTGAGTAACTTTCGTATAAATATTCCATAATAATAGATAGAGTCAGCATTCCATGAGCAATTCTCTTCTTAAATATACTTTTCTTTGCAAAATCTTCATCTAAATGTATAGGATTAAAATCTTTAGATGCAAAAGCATAATCATTAATCATATTTTGTGTCACTATAATTTCAAAGTTTTCTTTAATTTTATTCTCCATCCATATTTATTAAAATTGTGCTAACTGATTCACCTAATTTTATTTTTGATATACTATGATATTCAATTTTGATTTTTATAAAGATATTTTTTTTTCTTTCTGTTTTTGAAACAATTTCTGGTGAAGCATAAATTGTTTCTGTATTATTAAATTTTTTACTCCATTTCACAGATTGATTTAAGTGTATAGCTCCATTTTCTAAATCAACTTCAGTTAATAATTTCCCAAAACTTATTGAAATTATAGCAAAAGGTGAATGGTTTTCATTATTTCTATTAACTATTGCCTTACTAAATAATTTTGATGTATTATCATCTAAAATAATTTGGTAAGGTCCAAATTTATGACCAATAGGGTAAGAATTAATGCTCATACTTATTTTTTATCCTCATCTAATAATCTAGACAAATATTTATCTAAAGAGTCTTTATTATTAGGACCATTAACCTTAAAAGCAAATGATCCGTCACTCCTAACAAAAAATTTTTCAGGAACTGCTATTACTCCAAAGTCTACGGCAGTGTAACCATTTTTATCAATTACAATATCATACTGAATATCATAATTTTCCATAAATTCAATAATTTGATCTTTATTATCCCATACTGCAATTCCTATAAACTCTATTCCTCTAAACTTCCATTCTTTTTCAGCTTCAGATAGTATTTCTGCTTCTTTTATGCAAGGTCCACACCAAGAAGACCAGAAATCTATTAGTAAGGGTTTTCCTTTATAATCACTTAGATTTATTTTTTCCCCTTTCAAATTTTCTAATTCAAAGGAACTTCCAGCCGGAGCTGATACTTTAACTTCTCCTAATATACTGTTAACTCCCATATTAATTTTTGGTGTTTTTTCACTTATACTTCCTGCAATCAGTAATGAAAAAAATACTATTAGAAAAATAATTGAAGTGGTTAAAACTAAATTTTTTGTGTTAATTATTTTCATTATGTCTTTTTCTGAGTATGAAAAATTTTACTATAAAAAAAACTATTATTGCATTTATCATAATTAATACTAGGACTAAATTTATGATTTTATAATCCAAACTATTTATAATTTTTTTATAAAAAGAAGAAGGAATATTTTTAATTTCTAAGTTTAAATATTCACCTTCTAAATAATTTTCTCCAAAATACTCTTTAAAAATTTTAGATGATATATTTACATTTTGTGAAAAAGTTATTTTCTCCCCAGAAATACTACCTGCTCCTTGAGGAATTATTATTTTGAAAGAATTAGCTCCATGTGGAAAATGTAATGGAAATTTAAAATATGAAGATTTATATTCGACATTATAGTTGAATATAAGGTTATAATTACCCGAAGGGATATCTGAAGTTAAAGCAAAGCCTTCATCAAGCTCTATTAAATTCCCTTCTGGTAGATCAGTCTCTACATATAATTCTTTATAACCTGTTGGTAGACTGAATCTTAGGAAATTCATTCCTGTTGATGCTACATTAGCAAAATTTGGTTTAAAAGTTTCTTCAGACGGATTTTCTAATTTAACAGCAGTTATTATCGACAAAACTTGATCATTTTGATTTACAGATAATAATGACATATTATACTCAGAAATTATTATATTGTTTATATTAGATGTGCTTTGAGCTTCAATTTGTTCGTTATAAATAAAAAATACAAATATTGAGAAAATAATTATTAAATTTTTTATAGGTTTTTTATTTATCATCGTGATCATTTCTATTAATAAAAGGCTTTAATATTATTATCGTAGAACTAATTGTTAAGATTAAAAAAATAATTGATAAAATAAATTCCATTTAATTCCTCTTTATTTTATTTGGCCATAGTGTAATAAGAGTACCTAGGATAAGTATAGGACCTGATAACCAAATCCACCAAGCTAAAGGATTAATTGCTATTCTTAAAGTCATATTATTTTCATCAATAAAATCCTTTGGGATTATATATAAATCTTCTATGGGAGTACTAGATATACCGGATCTAACACTTATTTGATTATAATTTGGATAATAAGAGTGCATTGCTGTAATATTAGTTGTTTCATCTGGATTAGAAATTTTAGAAACTATAAAATTTGCTTTAGTTATAGAGTTTTCTCCAATAAATTCTTGCTGGATTTCTTTAAACAAAATTGAATAACCCTTAAACTCAATTTCTTCTGAAACAGATATATTTACATCTAGCCTTTCATCGTAAAATTTTGTTCCAACTACTCCAAATGCCAGAGCAAGAATAGCTATGTGAACGACATATCCTCCATTTCTTCCTCTGTTAGAAATTATCATATTAAAAAATGAAGGAATTGGATTATAAGAATTACTCATTCTTGATCTTGTTCCACCAACCCATTCTCTAATTATAATTGTTAGTACAAAAAATATTGAAATGAATGAAATAAAAGGAAAAAATTCTTTTATTCCTGATAGATATAAATATATACCTATTAATAATGTAATTATTAACGATGGAGTTAATCTAATCATTACAGCTTTTTTAGTTGTTTTTCTCCATGAAAGAATTGGACCTATACCCATTAATATAATTATAAATAAAAAAATCGGACCAGCAGTTTTATCAAAATATGGTGCAGAAACACTTATTTCTGTGTCATTAAGAATTATTGAAACAACAGGAAATATTACACCCCATAAAATAATCAATGAACTAACAACTAAAAGAATATTATTTAATAATAATGAAGATTCTCTTGATAGGTATGACTCAATTTTATTTTCATTATTAGTAAGATTTTTATAATTATAAATAATAGAAATCACGCTATAGAAAGTCATAACTATCATAAAAATCAAAAATAAAAATCCTAACGTTGAAGCGGCAAAAGAGTGTACTGAAACTACAGGTCCTCCTCTGTTAATAAAAGTTCCCAATAGAGCTAAAACAAAAGTCAATGAGATTAAAATAATATTCCATAATCTAAATATGCCTCTTCTTTCTTCTACCATTATTGAATGTATAAGAGCAGTAAGTACTAACCATGGCATTAATCCAACATTTTCTATGGGATCCCAACCCCAGTATCCACCCCAGCCAAGAATGGTATAAGCCCACCAAGCTCCAATTAATAAGCCTGAACCTAGGACTGCCCATGAAAAAAGACACCAAACTCTAAGTATTGTATGCCAATTATTAGAATTACTTCTATCAAATAATGATCCTTGGCATAATACAAAAGGAATAGAAATTGATGCTAATCCACACATAAGTAAAGGTGGATGAATATACATTCCAGGGTGTCTTAATAATGGATTTATACCCTTGCCATCATTTGGAATAAATTCTGATACTTGAAATGGATTAGCAAAAAAAATCATTACAAATAAATAGAAACTTGAGATAATAGCTAAAATACTACACGAAATATTTAATTTATTTTTTATATAACTTGGTGCAAATCTATACATAATTCCACTCAAAATTACGTGTATGAAAAGAATATACAGCAAGGATCCTTCATTACCAGAATAAAATGCCACTAGAGTTAGAGCTCTATTCATATCTAAGCTAGAATGATTTGCAACATATATATTAGAGAAATCATTTGTTAAAAAAGAGTAAATTAAAGAAAAAGAAGTAATACTTACCATTACAATAACTAAATAAAAGCTTCTTTGTGCACTAATAATTAATATTTTATTATTTTTTAAGTGTCCTAGGAAAAAAAATAAAGATGAATGTAAAGATAAAACAAACCCTAGAATCATTATATAAAACCCAAAATTATTCATAAAGTTTATCCTAGTTTTTGTTTTCTTATATAAAAACCAAATATTAATAAACTAAATATTAATCCTATAATTGGAATTAGGTAAGCAAAAATATTAAAACCTTCAACTTTTGGATATGCGATTACACCTTCTCCATATCTTGCAACAAAATAATTTTTTATTTCTTCTTTATTATATCCTTGTGAAACTTTTTCTTTTATCGTATTTTTCATATCTTCTGCAATCAATGATTGAGATTGATCTAGTGTTTGCCCATCACATACAGGGCACATTATTTCTTTTTCTAATTGAATGTAGAGATCTTTTTCAGAATTTTCTTCAGGTAAAATACACGAACATAAGACTGTTAATAAAAAAAAATTAAATAATAATATGAATTTTAAGTTTTTAACGTAAATCATCCCAGACATAGTCAACAATTGACCTTATTTCATCTTCAGTAAGCATATTTTCATAAGCTGGCATTAATCCTGCGCCTCCCTTTATGAAAACAACAGCATTTTCTTTACTAAGTTCAGATAGCATTAAGTTTGCAGGGCTTTTATGCCTCTCTCCTGTAACTGTAAACCAATAGTTTTTATCAGATGTGATTTTTTCAGAAGCTGGGCCATTACCATCACCTTCTAAGCCGTGGCAAAATGCGCAATTTACATAATATAATTGATTAGCATCATGATCATTACTTTTGGTAATTGTAAGGTCTAATTTTTCTCCATACCCTGTTTCAGAATAAGGAACACTATCTGGATGGGCAGGTACTCTTGGAGGTTCTTGATATTTATTCGCTTGGTTATAATGCATTTCACTGAATATTTCTACTGGGTAAGTATTGGACTGTTGAACACAACCAGTTAAAAAAAGTGCTATGATTATAAAAATTATTAATATTTTTCTATTTTTGTTCATAAACTTCAGTTTACCTCTTTATTAGACAACTTTTATTTCTTCAGATCCTGAATTTTCTATAACTTTTTGAGCTTTATTTAAATCTTCATCTTCTACTGTAATTACTACTCCAATATATCCTTCAGTTATTCTTGGATCATATATCCCTGGTTTAATATTTGGTAATCTTGATTCAAAAATAATTCCTATAACACTAAATATAACAGCTGAAAGCATAGTCATTTCATACATAATAATTAACATGGCAAATATTGATAAGATAGGCTTTCCTCCAGTTACCAATGGATAAGCTAATTGGGTAGCAGTAGTTAAAAATAAAGATACTGTAAATCCAATAATTGCACCAAATGCAGGAAACCTAAATAACCTATGTTGAGGCACATATTCTCCAAATGCTCCCTCAGGATAAGGAGTGCCAGTTAGTACATCGAATGTACCTCTTTCAAATCCTGACTCTTTTAAACCATCCATCGCGTCAGCGGCATGATTTGGGTCTAAAAATAATCCTAAAATACTTTTACTCATGATTAATCCTCTTCCTCTTCCTCTTCCTCTCTAAAAATAGTAGGAACAGTTGCACGACCAATTTTAATTGAATCGCTAAATACTTCACTTTCTTTTTGTTCAAATAATGGTACTAATGGAAAAACTCTAGAAAACAATAACATTAATAGAGTTACCCAGCAAAATGACCAAAATAGTACGTACCATTCAAACCAACTTGGACTGTATGCTTCCCATGTAAAAACGAATGGACTTTTTCTTGCTAATCCTGGAACAATAATGAGGAATCTTTCTAACCACATTCCAATATTTACTAATATAGAACTCCAAAACATTAATGCAATATTTGTTCTAACTCTTTTAAATAACCACATCGGAACGGGAAGGATATATCCCGTCAGTAGAAATGTTAAGAATAGTAAATTCCAAGGATATTGAAATATCTGCATCTCTCGTAATGCTATTTCAGGAGCATCAAGACCGTACAAAGCAAATAAAAGCTCTAAAAATGTAAATCCTAACCATGCCGTAGCAACAACTGTAAGTAATCTTGCAAGGGCATCAAAATGTTCAGGTCTAATAAAATCATTCCAACCCCAGCCCCATCTCATTAATGCCATCATTGTAACTACTGCTGAAACTCCGGAATGTACCGCTCCAATAACAAAATATGGAGCAAAAATAGTTGAATGCCAACCTTCTACAGCGGGGGTTACTGCAAAGTCCCACGAAACAATTGAATGCACAGAAACGAAAATTGGAAGCATTAAAGCTGAAAGCAAAATACCTCCTACTACCTGCATTTTCCATTGTCTTGGATTCCCTCTCCAGCCTAAAGCTAAAATTGTATAGAATCCTTTTCTAAATCCTGTTGTTCTATCTCTAAGAACTGCCAAGTCAGGAATTAAAGCAACAAATAAAAATAATGTAGATCCTGTTAAATAAGTAGAAATAGCAATCGGGTCCATAAAAAGTGGAGATCTAATATTTGGCCAAATTCCTCTTGCTGCATCATATGGAATTAACCAGTAAACTATTCTCCATGTTCTACCTGCATGAATAAGAGGAAATACTAATGCAGTAGCAAGTGAAAAAATAGTTAATATTTCAGCAGCCCTAGTAACAGGCCTTCTCCATTCTGCTTGAGTAATTCTAAGTATTGCAGAAATCATAATTCCTGCATGAGAAATTCCTACCCAAAAAACGAAAGTGGTAATATATAGTCCCCAATAAACGGGACGATTTAAACCAGTTACTCCTAATCCATATTTAATTTGAATACCAAATAAAATAAAACCAATTACTACAAAAAATAATAAAACAGAAACTAATGGATACCACCATCTTGGAGTAGATAGTGTTCCATTTAATAAAACTCTATTAGTATATTCTTGGCTTAGTCTATTTTGGTTATCTCTTTGTTGCATTTCTCTCCTCTAGTTAATCGGGCTTAGCCACTCTAATTCCATGTGCTTTGATATATTTAACAGGCTTAGCTAATAAGTTAAATTGTTGTACTTCCCATACTCCAATAAATGGAATTATTCTTGATATAAATATAACTGTAAGTACAACAAAGCTAATTGACCCTAAAATTAATAAGATATCCCAAATATCAGGATATAAAGTTCCTGGTATTACTGTTAACCATTTATCATGAATTAATTTTGGATCTACTGACCATGCTGGAACATAAATTCTTATTCTTTCAAAAAATACACCTATCAGAGCAATAAACGCACCAATTACTGGTCCATTTATTGAATTTCTAACTTTATTCCATATTAGCCACCACCATGGGAATACAAAACTGAATAACATTCCCAAAATAAAGACATATACCATTGGTCCTCTAATTAGTAGATCTAGCCAAGCATTATCAGACATTGATTTTCCATACCAAAAGACAATGAAAGCAGAGTAAAAGAAATAAATCCACATTAAACTTGTAGCAAACATTAATCTACCTAAAGCCCAAAAAACATTAATATTTAAATAATTTTCGTAATTACCATATTTTCTCATTATCCAAGCTAAAATAATTACTAAAGCTACTCCCCCTTGTATACCTCCCATTGCATGTGCCATAGGATATATAGCATCTCTCCATCCTGGAACCATACTTAAACTAAAATCAATAGAAATGACAACATGAACAAATATATATATGAAAAAATATAAGGTACTCATAACTCCAACTCTCATTCTCAAAGTACTCCACTGAACTGTAGATCCAACAAATCCTCCTGCAAGGAATTTTCCTATTTTTTTTCTAAATCCTTCAGAATTATCTCTCATTATTGCAAAATCAGGTAATGCGGATACATATAATAGGCCTAACCCTGCTATTGCTAGCATAATTAAGCTAAGGAAATCCCAAAAATGTGGACTGTAAACTGGGGCTTCAAACCATATAGATCTTCTTCTAGCTCCTTCGACTACAAGAGGAGGAAGCATCCATAGCAATGGGATCATAATTATTATATTAACAATTACTGCAGATGCACCAATTACATGAGCCATTCTTGAAATTGGTCTAGCCCAATTTGCTTTAGCTATAAAAGGAGCAATTGCTACCATAGGAGCTCCACCGGTAACACTAAAAATGAATGCTAAAATTGCAGCAACATATCCCCATTGAGTTTGATCTCCACCATCTATTAAGAATTTACCTATTAAGCCTACTAATCCCAGAACGGATAATACTCCTAAAAACTTTGAGATTGTTTTAAGGCTTGAGCTACCTTTTTTAGTACTAGAAAATAGCTCTTCTTTTACAACTTTAGGATCACTTGGAGGCCATTCCATGTGATGTTCATTAGTGCTCATTAGATTTTGCCTTTTCTCCTAAGTCTTTATATTTTAGAGGATCAATTGTTGCTAGGTAAACTACATTTGGGTCAGTATTTAATTGCGGCATTAAGGTATATTTTCTATCGCTTTCACTTTTTGATAATTTTGAAACCTCACTATTAGGATCATTTAAATCACCAAATACAATTGCATTAGTTGAACATGCTTCTTGGCATGCAGGTTTAATTTCACCATCTTGAAGCTCTCTATTTTCTTCTTTAGCTTTTCTACTTCCTCTTTTTATTCTTTGGATACAGAAACTACATTTTTCCATAATACCTCTACTCCTAATTGTCACATCAGGATTCAAATGATTTCTTAAGTCTTCAGGCCATGCAGGTTCCCAATAGTTAAAAAATCTAACTATATATGGACAACCATTAGCACAGTATCTTGTACCAACACATCGATTATAGACTTGAATATTCAATCCTTCATCGTTATGGTAAGTAGCATAAACAGGGCATACAGGTTCACATGGTGCATTAGCGCAATGTTGACATAGAATAGGAATAAACCTGGCTTTGACATCAGGAAATTCTCCCTCCCAGTATCTTTCTATTCTTATCCAAGACATCACTCTGCCTCTTTCGAATTTATTCTGATCATTTAAAGGGATATTATTTTCTACCTGACAAGCAGTAACACAACCACTACACCCATTACATTTATCGGTATCAATTACCATTCCCCAACTTCTTTTATCTTCAGTGACCATAATTATCTACCTGGTGACCTTTCTCTGTTTTTTCATTTTAATCATTATGTTCTTCATCATTATGTTCTTCATCATGATGTTTCCTAAAATTCAATATTTCTTGATATTTATGATGGTTTTCTTCTTCTGCTTCATGAGCTGTTTGCCCAGGAGCAACTACTAAAACCGGAACCCCTGGTTCTGCTGGAAAGGCTTCTACATTACCTTCAAACTTAGGAAATTTCTCATTTCCTCCAGCCCTTTTTAATGAAACCTTAGTGGAGGCCCAAGCAAAAGCTCCAGATTCTTCATCACTTTTCCCAGATAATATTTTAAGCACATTGGATCCTCTGTCTGAAGAATATCTTCCACCTTTCAATGTTCCTTGCCCAGTAGGTACACATAATGTTCCTGGTTGCACAGCAGGGTGTGGATATGCCAAACATTTAATCTCGCCAGAGTCTGACTTTAGAAATATAATATCTCCTTCTTTTATGCCTAATTCTTTAGCTTGATTTGAATTAATTTCTACCCAAGTCTGCCAGGCTGCACTAGTAATTCCATCTGCAGATTGTTGCGCCCATGGTGAATTTGATAACTTACCATCCATAAGGGTAGTAGTGAAAGGGATAAGATGGAATTCTTCACCATAAGATGAATCAGTTTCTGAAAAGCTATTCACGTCACTATAATCAAAAGGGTTTTTCAGTCTAATATTTTTTGGATCTTTTATTTCATTTATATTCCAAAATCCCCCTCTTTGCTGAACACCATTCATAAATGAAGTTTTATTTTTTGCTATTACTGAACCTGTATTTTCTGAATTAGTATATTCATTTTCAAATACTTTTTTTACTAGAGATTTATTACTACTTCCTATGGAAGGCTCTAAGTCAATAAGTTTGTCTACATAACTAACAGCTCCACTAGCTCCAGGTCCTTCTTTTACAACTACAGGTTGTTGCAAAGAAATAGTCTTGTAACCAGGTAAAGGATTTGGGATTTCAGATCCCCATTCCTCAAAAAAAGTAGTTTCTGGAATAATAATATCTGAAGCATCAAGAGTTTCATTCATTATGTTACCAAATGATATTACGTTTTCTACATTTGCTAAGGCTCCCCTAACATCTAAAGAATTAGGCATTGAATATGCAAGATCAACTCCTTTAATTATAACTGTATCCACATATCCAGCTCTCCACTGGGCTAGCTCTTCTTGCCATTCTTTTAATGAACTAGGTTTAGCATCTCCTCCAATATAGTCAGATTTGATTTCTGGATTTAGAATAACTCCCCCTTTTTTACCAATCGATCCTATAAGTACATTTAATGAAAAAGCAACATATGTATTAAATTTTCCGTTTGTATATGCTGAAGTTGATCCTCCTGCAATGACTATAGAATTTCCTTTTGAAATTCTATGTGCAATTTCATGTATTTTTTTTGCAGAAACTCCAGTTCTGGTTTCTACATCATTAGGGTCGTATCCAAATTCTACTTTACCCTCAGGAAACTTATTTAAAAAATCTTTGATTTGCGAATCAGGAACTAATTTTTCTTTTATAATAATATTGGCAATAGATAGTGCAATTTCAGCTTCTTTACCAGGTGTTGGTGAAACCCATAAATCAGAACTTGCTGCAGTTAATGAGAATCGTGGTTCCACGTGTGCTATAAACCCTCTGTTTCCTGATCTTAATTTCCCAAATGCATCTCCATATCCCGCAGGTGAAATCCAATTTTCAATCCAGTCTGCACCAAATGAAAGTACATTGTCAGCATTACCTATATCAAAATGAGGAATTTCATTTGTTTCAAATATATCGTAAATAGCTTCATAGAGATTTGATTCTTCTAGTGCTTCATATGTTAGATATCTTCCGCCTCTTGATTCAGCAAATTTTTCTGAAACCCAGCCTTCAGTACTTCTTGTAGGATTAGTTACTACAACAATTTTTTTATCTTTAGAAGTAGCCTCAGAAATAAGTTTATTAGCATCATTTTTAGAAATATTAGATAATATTCCTTTTTTAGATCTTCTTATTTTGTGATCGTGTAATCTGTCAGGATTATAATGTAGCTGTATTGCAGAATCATAATTTGATCTTGCAGCTCCTCTGTTTACAGGGTGATCAGGATTCCCTTTGATTTTTTTAACTCTACCCTCAAGAACTCTAACTAATATACCGTCTCCAGAAGCTCCTTCATTCCATGAAGTTGCATACCAAGTATCTATTCCTCTTACTAGATCCTCTGGCATGTCTACAGGACTTTGAACTATAAGCTCTTTTTCAGGGATTGAGCAAGCAGCAAATATAACAGCTCCAGCTGCAGATTTACCGCTTAATGATAGAAATTCTCTTCTATTTAATTTCATAATTTACCTCTTAAATCCTTAATGATGGCATGCTGCACAATCAGTTGGCCCGCCATTTTTTCTATGACAGTTAACACACTGCCCCATTTTTAAAGGTTCAACTTGATAAACTTTTTCCATATTTGCTACATCACCATGACAAGTTGAACATACTTGAGATGCTGGAACGGCATCCAAACCTTCTATATTGATGTGATCAGGAACATTTTCAATTGCAGATGGATTATTAGATAAATAATTAATGTGAGCAGAATGAACAAACCTAACATGATCAGGAAGCCTGTGTACTCTTCTCCAATTAATTGGTGATGCCATTTCTGAATCTACTATGACTTGGTTATTTTCTTTATCTTCATAAATTCCAGAATTTACTCTTAATTGTGTTAGATCTTCACTTTCATAACTTCCTACTGCTCTATGACAACTAGCACAAAGCTCTACAGCAGGAATGTGCGCAGATGATGCTTTTGCAACAGTTCTATGACAATATGTACAATCCATCCCAAGTCCACCATCTTCAATAGGACCAGCATGCTTTGTATGTGGAAAGTTAATAGGTTGATCGAATGTTTGTTCAAAACCTAATACAGGAAGAGGTTGTCCTAGCCATGCATTCATTAAGCCAGCTAAAAGAATTGAGATGATCGCAAGTGTAGTTAATCCACCTACACCTATAAGAGGTACAAGTACTTTTACCCATAGAGGAGTAGTACTGTCTAATTTCTTAATATATTCTATTGTTTTTCTTAAGATAATAATCTCCATATTTAAAATAAATTATTGCCAAAAAGAAGGATAAATCCTCTGTAAAACTTCATAAATATTAATATATGCTAAACAAAAAAAAGTTATTATACACGCTAATCCAATAAATCCAATTAAATAAAAAATAGGTCTTAATTTATTATACTTTTCACTTATTGTTTTTGTCCCAATAAGTGAAGGGATTATTGCATGTGCAGTTAAAAAACTTGGACCTGTAATAAAAGCAGACAAAAGAGCTAGAGTTAAAAAGGTAATAGTTTGTGCTATTTCATTCCACTCTGCAGTATTTGGTGCAAATGGATCCATATAAAAATTCCTCCTGAAAATATTTAAGAAAATTTAATTATGTAAAACAATCTTAGAACATTGTACAATCATTTTCTTCAAAAGTTATGTTCTTTTTTTACGAATATTTAATTTATTTAAAATAAACTATAAAAATTAGGAATATTTAAAATAAAATATAAACAAATAAAAAAAGATTTGAGGTGGGTTTTTGATAAATGAAGAAAAGCTAATTTGGATGTATCAAACAATGTATAGAATTAGGCTGTTTGAAGAATCCATGCTTGAACAGACATTTAAGGGGAATTCTATGGGTGTTACTCATCCCTCAGATGGACAGGAAGCTGTACCTACAGGAATCTGTGCGCACTTAACCGACAAAGACTGGATAGGCTCTACTCATAGAGGTCACGGTCATTGTATAGCAAAAGGTCTTGAAACTGACAAAATGATGGCAGAAATTATGGGGAAATTTACGGGAAATTGTAAAGGCAAAGGTGGATCGATGCATATAGCTGACTTTTCCAAAGGAATGCTTGGTGCAAATGCTATAGTTGGAGCCTCTATACCTTTAGCAGTAGGGGCGGCATTAACTGCCAAATATCAAGGTAAAGAGAAAGAATCAATAGGTGTTGCTTTTTTTGGTGATGGAGCTTCATCTCAAGGAGTACTTCATGAATCAATGAATTTGGCTTCAATTTGGAAATTACCAGTAATTTTTGCTTGTGAAAATAATCAATATGCTGAGGCTACTCCTTCTTGGTATGCAGTTTCAGTCGAAGATATTGCTGATAGAGCTGCTTCATATAATATTCCAGGTGTTGTTGTAGATGGTATGGATGTTTTTGAAGTTTATGAAGCAGCAGGAGAAGCTGTAAAGCGAGCAAGAGAAGGTAAAGGTCCTACTTTACTAGAACTAAAAACATACAGATATCATGGACACTTCCATGCTGATCAAACAGAAAAATATAGAAAAATAGAAGAAGAAAAAGCTTGGCGTAAAAGAGATTGTATTTTAAGTTTTGAAAAAAAAGTAACAGATCAAAAATTAATTTCTAAAACTAAACTGCTGTCTATAAGAAAAGAAATAGAAGAAGAAATTGGAAAAGCTGTAGATTTTGGACTTTCTAGTCCTTTGCCTCCAGAGGAAACTTTATACGATGATGTTTATGTAAACTATCCAAATGACCTTCGAGGATTGAGATAAAACTAGTTAGTTTGAAAGGAAGATAAGAATGGATAAAAAAAATAAATTAGGCCCGGGTTTTGATGTTCCTGGTAAAGAAATCCGATATAGAGATGCATTTAATAATACTCTTAGAGAAGAACTTGAGTATGATAAAAATGTCTTTATTGTAGGAGAAGATATTTCTGGAGGATTTGATAAAGAAACTAAAGAACCTTTAGATGCTTGGGGAGGACCTTTTGCAGCTACAAAAGGATTGGTTCAAGATTTCGGAGTCAATAGAATCATGGATGCACCTATTTCTGAAGCAGGTTTTGTGGGAGCTGCTATTGGAGCGGCTCTTACGGGTTTAAGGCCTGTTGTAGATTTGATGTATTTTGACTTTACTACAATCGCATTTGATCAACTTCTTTCTAATGCAGCTAAAAGTAGATATATGTTTGGAGGTCAAACAAAAGTTCCGCTAACTTTATTTGCTAGATCTGGAGGAGGAACGGGTCATGCAGCTCAACACTCAAGTGCATTTTATTCAATTCTTGCTCACATTCCAGGTTTAAAAGTAGTCGTTCCATCTGATGCATATTCAGTCAAAGGACTTCTTTCAGCTGCTATAAGAGATGATGATCCTGTATTCGTTGTAAATGATAAAAAAGTAATTAATATGACTAGCTTTGTTCCTGATGAAAACTATCAAATAGAACTAGGTAAAGGAAGATACTTAAAAAGAGGTGAAGATATTACTTTAGTGGGTATGAGTTATAGCTCAGTTGTATGTTTAGAAGCATCTGAAAAGTTGGAGAAACTTGGCATAAGTGCAGAGGTAGTTGATCTATTATCTGTATCTCCTCTTGACCATGAAATAATAATTGAATCAGTGAAGAAAACTAACAGAATTGTAATTGTAGATGAGGATAATCCTATAGCAAGCATTGCTAGTGAAGTTGCAGCTATAGTATCCGATAAAGCTTTTGACTATTTAGATGCACCAGTTAAAAGAGTTACTGCCCCGCATACACCAGTACCATATAGTAAAGGATTAGAAGATGTATATGTGCCAGATAGTAATGATGTTGTGAGTACAGTTAAAAGTATTTTGGGAAATTAGTCATACTATATTTTTTATTCATTTTTAATATCATTTAAGAGTTTTTCTTTTTCTTTGCTAGCTACACTTTCATCGTTAAGCGCATATCTAAGTAAGCTATTATATGGATATATTCCAGTTTCATGTCCATCAGACCATAAAAATTGTAAAGCATATTTACCTACTACTAAATATTCTACAATAATGATATCTTCAGAAATTTCGGAAACTTTTAAAAGCTTTTTACCTGTCAGTTCTTCAACACAATTTGCACAAGCACATTGTAGCCTTAGATACTTATAAGGGTAAAGACAGCTAACATTGTTGTCCCAAATAATTTCTAACCCATCACTTAATCTATTTACACTTTTTGGTTCCATTAATAATATGTTTCCTAATAATATGAATTTCTAATACTAGAATTTTATAATACTGATTGAAAAAAATCTAAAAAACTAAAGATATTAAAAAGAAAATTTAATAAAAAATAGAAAAGGTAATGAAATGACAGATAATATAAGAGTTGGAGTTATAGGAGCTGGAGGAAACACTATATTAAAGCATATTCCTCTTTTACAAAAAATTGATGGAGTTGAAGTTGTTTCAGTGGCTAATAGATCTATTAAATCTTCAAGAGAAGTTGCTTCACAATTTGAAATTAAAAATTATTATGATAACTGGATAAATGTTGTTGATGATAATTCAATAGATGCAATTGTTATAGGTACATGGCCTTATATGCATAAACGCCTCACTATCGAATCTTTAGAATCTGGAAAACATGTATTATGTGAAGCAGGAATGAGTATGAATACATCAGAAGCTCAAGAGATGCTTGACTGTTCACAAATGTACCCTAACTTGATCTCTCAAATAGTACCTGCGCCTCATACTTTGCCTATTGATAAAACTATTAAAAGATTGATCTCATCAGGATATATAGGAAGATTAATTAATTTAAGAGGCATAGTTACAGCAGGTAATGATTTTCCAAAAGAAAATGAAGAATTTCACTGGAGAAATAATAGAGATCTATCAGGAAACAATGTTATGCAGATGGGAATTTGGTATGAAGCTATAATGAGATGGGTTGGACCTGCTAAGACAGTTTTATCAAATGCTCAAACAATTAATAATCCTAGAATTGATGAACAAGGAAATTTTGTTTTTACTGATGTTCCAGATCATCTTGATGTTTTGTGTGAAATGATTGCAGGTGGAACTGCTAATTTACAATTTACAATGGTTTCTGGAATGGCTCCTGAATCAGAAATTTGGATTCATGGAACTGAAGGAACTATTGTAATAAAAACTGAAACTACAAGTGATGCAGGTGCACCAAAATTAGTACTTTTAGGTGCTGAAAAAGGTCAAACAAAATTAGAAGAAATTTCTGTTCCTACTGAAGAAACAGGTGCTTGGAGAGTAGAAGAAGAATTTATAAATGCGATTCGAGGTAAAGAAAATATTACGCATACATCATTTACTGATGGAGTAAAATATATGAAATTTACCGATGCAATATATGACTCATATATTGCAGGTGAAAAAATTTATATTTAGTAAGATTAATTATGAAAAAATACGTAGATATTAATGCTGACATAGGGGAATCATTTGGAAATTATAAACTTGGATTTGATGAAGAAATTATAAAAAATATTACATCTGCTAATATTGCAACTGGATTTCATGCAGGAGATCCTAATTGGATGAAAAAAACAATAGATTTATCTGTAAAGAATAATGTTGCAATTGGAGCCCATCCTTCTTATCAGGACCTTATTGGATTTGGTAGAAGAGACATGAATTTGAACTCTATAGAAATTGAAAATATAATTAAATACCAAGTTGGTTCTATCATAGGTTTTACTGGATTAGATAATTTGCAGCATGTTAAACCTCATGGAGCTTTGTATAACAATGCTGTTAAGGATCAATCTATTGCTCAAGCTATAATAAAATCTATTAATTCAATTAGTTCAGAATTGATTCATGTAGTTGTAGCAGGATCTTTATGGGAAGAATTAGCAGATGAGGCCCATGTAAAATATATTAGAGAAACGTTTGCTGATAGAGAGTTTATGTCTGATGGAACTCTTGCCCCAAGATCACTTGAAGGTTCAGTTATTGAGAATATAGATTTAATTTTAGATAGAACTATAAGTATGATGAAAAAGGGGAAAGTTAAATCATTACAGGGTGACGTAATAGAAATTAAATTTGATTCAATATGCGTTCACGGAGATACGAAAGGGTCGGTAGAAATCTCAAAAAAAATACATGATAAACTCAAAACAAATGATATAGAAATTAAATCAATGTTTGAGATTCTAAATGCAAACTTATAACATAAACTTTCATGGAGACTCTACTTTAGTAGTAAATTTCGGCAAAGGAATAGATGAAAATATAAATAATATTGTTCATTTTTATATAAATATTTTTGAGAAAAATATTATTCAAAATAAATATGTTTTAGACATTTATCTAACTTATAATAGTGTAGTCATAGACTATGATTTTAATTTGATGGAATCTTTCAAATTGAAAAATATAATAGAAAAAATAATTTTAGAAAATAGAATAGAATCTAAAAAAAATAATAATTTTGAAAAAATTATTGAAATCCCTGTAAATTATGGTGAGGAATTTGGTCCAGATTTATCTAAAATATCAAAATCTATTGGTCTTTCTGAAAAAGAAATAATTACTATTCATAGTTCTAAAAATTATAGAGTTCACATGTTAGGTTTTATGCCTGGTTTTCCATATCTTGGGGGAATGGATGAGAAGATATCTTTCCCAAGATTATCTGAACCTAGAATTTCAATACCAGCAGGATCTGTAGGTATTGCTGGAAATCAAACAGGAGTTTATCCATTTTCTTCACCAGGAGGATGGAATATAATAGGGAGAACAAATATAAAACTATTTGATATAAACAAATCTCCACCTAATTTTCTAGAAAGTGGAACGTACTTAAGATTTGTAGCAAATTAATGATAAATATTATTAGTACAGGTACATTATCTAGTTTTCAAGATTTTGGAAGATTTGGTAAAAAAAAATTTGGTGTTTCTAACTCTGGTTGTCTAGATAAATTTTCTTTTATGCTTTCTAATTTACTTTGTAATAATGATAAAAATGAAGCATCAATTGAAATTATATCTGGAGGATTTAAATGTATTTTTTTAGAAGAAATTACTGCTTCTATAACAGGCCCTGAAGGTTTTTTTATTGTTAATGAAAATAAAAAAATTAAGATCAATTCTTCAATAAATTTAAAAAAAAATGATACTTTATTTATTCCTCCAAATAAAAATGGAAATATATTTTATTTTAGTGTTTATGGAGGATTTAAAATAAAAAAAATTTTAGATTCTTATTCTTATCATCAACCATCTGATATTACTGATAATCTAAAAATTGTTTCTGGTTATAATTATTCTTTTAAAAAACCTAGTGTGCTTAAAGAAAGATTTACTAATGATGATTTTTTTAAAAAACATTTAGTTAACAATGGAATAATAAATATTAATTATGAGGAAGAAATTATAGAGTCCAATCAAAAATTTATTAAAATATTTGAAAATACAGACTACTTTACTACTAATCAATTTAGTCGACAGGGAATTAGACTTACTGGGGAAAAAAGTAATTTTTTTACACATCAAAATGAAATATCTTCTGAAGTTTCTATAGGTACATTGCAGTTACCTCCAAATGGATTACCTATAATTTTACTAAATGATTCTCAAACGACTGGAGGTTATAAGAAAATTGGTTCAATCCCTAAATCAGAATTATCAAAATTCTCTCAATTAAAATCTGAATCTAAAATAAGATTTAAAGGTGTGTCTACTGAAGATTCAGTTATATTATTTAATCAAATGGTTGAAGATTTTGAATTAATAGGATTTAATGCATATTCTTTTTATAATCTCAGCGTAAATGGAGCCTTGATTTCAGTTCAAATTTCTGAAAATAATAGTATAATATCGATAGCCAATAATGAAGTATTTAATGTTTATAAGGAATAATTTTTGAATAATGTTTTGATTGATGGTCTTTATTTATCCGGTATCGGAGTTTTGGTAGTATTCATTGTTTTGATTCTATTAATGATTTCAATTAAAATTCTGACTCTATTTGATAAGCAGGCTGAAATTGATATTCCAAAAATTAGTTCTAATAATGAAAATCAAAATACCAAAAATCCTTTAAACGATATAGCTGCGGCTGTAGCAGTAGCTATATATAAAAAAACTAGATCTAAAATAAAAAAAAATATTCCATTGGAATCTACTGTTGATTCATCTTGGATAGTGGTAAATAGATCTAGGATTCTTTCAAGAAATAATAGAAAGGCATAAATTTGTCAAAAAAATATAATTTTCAAATTAATAATGAAAACTTTATAGTAGAAATTGTTAGTGAAAATGAAGAATATTTCAAAGTAGATGTTAATGGTGAAATTATTGAAGTCAAAAAAGACGAAGATGATAAAGCAATTTCTTATGAAAAAAATGTAGAACAAATAAATACATCTAAATTAAGTATAAGTAATGAAAAAGCTATTCCTGAAAAAG
>JAACCT010000078.1 GCA_009937255.1 Dehalococcoidales bacterium | reverse complement strand
TTTACACCGAGGGGGTCGGGGGTTCGAGTCCCTCATCGCCCACCAAATTAATTCTATTTTTTTATTAAAATATTAATTGTGTTGGTGCATAATCAAATTAGTAAAAGCTCAAAGTGAGCAAAGAGGGCAACATGGACAAGAAATTAATTGATTACAGAGAACATGACAAAAATTTCTGGTACGAAGAATTAGAAGAATGGGTTCCAAAAAGAATTTATGATTGTCATATTCATATGCTTAAAAATGATTTAATTGATGATTCAAGTGAGCATAAAAATCTATTTCCAGATGCAGACTTAGAGGGATTAAAGGGATGGCATAATACCGTTTTCCCTAATAGGGAAGTAAATAATTTATTCTTAGGTAGACCTGCTTTGGGTACTAGGATAAATGAATATAACGACTTTATGTACCAACAGATAAATGGAAATCCCTTAACTAGAGCGCATAGGCTAACTACCCCAAAAGATTCTTTAAAAGATATAGAAAGTGATATTAAAAATAAAGGGTTTCAAGGATTAAAGGTATACAGAATGTACTCTGTAACTGGAGATATGGCAAATTGTATAATTGAAGATTTTCTTCCTCATGAGCAACTTGAATTAGCTAATGAATTAGGACTATGGGTAACCTTACATATGTCTAGAGAAGACGGATGTGGAGATGAGAAGAATCTAAAAGACCTTGAAGAATTTACTACAAAAAGATATCCAAATATAAAATGGATTCTTGCTCATATTGCGCGTTCATTCACTTATAGGCCAATTGAAATAGGAATAAATACGTTAAAAAACTTACCTAATATTTGGTATGATCTTTCCGCTGTAACTGATATCAGACCTTATATAACCTTGTTTAATAATGAGAATCATAAAAGAATTTTTTATGGAACAGATGCTGTAGAATCTGTTTCTTTTCATGGAGCCTACTCAGCATTTGGCCATGCTCATCAACAAGTTGAAACAGATAATATAGCTTCATTAAAATTTTCTCATACTACTAATAGGCCATTAATTTGCTTGTATGAACAATTAATAGCATTGAAACAAGCATCAATTATATGTGAAATTGATTCAGAGCAACTTGAAGATATTTTTTGGAGAAATGCTGTCAGAGAGTTTAATGTTCATTGGAATTAATCTAGTTTTTTAGTTTTTTTCCAATTTTCAAAATCTTTATTATTTACAATATAAGACCAGTGAAGTAATGATTGTTGAATTCTAGGGCTAACATTTTCACTAAACTTTATTCCACACCCTTCATTATATATTTTCGAATATATAATACTTCTCCATCTTCCTTTAGGACCACAAAAAGCAGACCATCTTTTTATCTGACGTTCATCATCTTGATGCCTTCTACCTAAAAAATATTTACAATACCATTCAAACCAGCCCCTTGGATCATCTTCATGAATCCATCCTTTTTCTTCCCATTCTTTTTGAGTTTGACCAGATTTAATTTTAAAATAATTTATTTCTGCTAAATATTTATCAGAAATATAGCATTCTTTAGATAGTCCTTTAAACCAATCTTTAGGATAATTTTGATAATTAATGAGCTCTGCAAAATATGTTCCTCCAAAAATGCCTTTATTTAGCATTTCTTTTGGAGTTAGCATTGGGTCAAAAGATATATCTCGAGTCATAAGATTAAATCTATTCCACTGTAACTGTTTTCGCCAAATTTTGTGGTCTATCGGGATCTAAACCTAAATTTAAAGCTGACATAAAAGATATTTTTTGTAAAGGAAGTACAGCTAAAAGAGGAAATATATAAGGATTATTATTTTCAATAACAAAATTATATTTTGACAAACTAGAAATTTCTTCATTTTCACAATAAGATATGGTAATTATAGTCGCATTTCTTGAATGGATTTCTCTTAATGAATTAATTGATTTATTTATATTATTACTAGGACCAATAATTGAAATAACGACTGATTCTTCACCAAGTAAAGCATTTGGACCATGTTTCAATTCTCCTTCTATAAAAGAATTAGAATTTATTTTTGAAATTTCCTGTAATTTTAATGATCCTTCTCTACTTATTGGATAGGTAAGATTTTTACCAATTAAAAATACATTTTTGGTTGTTGATACAAGTTTAGAAACTTCTGGGTAGTCGTAATCACAACAATTTAAAACTTTCTTTATATTATTTTCTATATTTTCAAAGCTTTTAATTAATTCAACAAGCAAATTTGTATTTATATTTAATAAGCTTGCAGTATAAATACAAATAGAAATACACATAAGTAGTGTTGAGGAAAATGTTTTAGTAGCAGCAACTGAAATTTCCTTACCTGTTTCTAATTTTAAGTATGAATCAGAATTTTTTGCAGCTTTACTATTTGGTTCTTCTAAAATGGAAATTACATTTACACCTTGATTTTTACAATTATTAATAGCTTCAACTGTATCTGCAGTTTCTCCAGATTGAGTTATTGCAAATAATGTAGTGTGTTCGGGATCAATTATTTTTTTATTTTTTAATTCTGAAGAGAACTCAGATCTTGAATCAATATTTAGTAAATTTTCAAATAATAATGATCCATATTGTGCAGCATTATATGAAGAACCCATACCTGTAAACATAAATTTACTAGTATTTAGTAATTTATGTTTATTTATTTCTGGAAAAGAATCTTTAGAATCAGAAAAAATCCTTTTATCAATTATTTTTTTTAAAACTTGGTTTTGCTCAGAAATTTCCTTTTCCATTATAAAATGAGTTTGTAATTCAGTTTGATTTAAATAATTATTTTCTTTATCTTCTTTGTTTTCTTTTAAATAAATTTCTTTTGGTTGCCTTGATAAATTTGATTTATTTAAGATTTTAAAATTTTCTCTAGATACGATAACTAGTTAATTTTTTTCTGTATATATTACTTTTTCGCACTCATTTTCTAATGCATATGAATCACTACTAATAAATTTATAAGAGTCATTTTCACCTAAAACTAATCCACCTGACTCATCTGTACTAAAAGCATAAATTTTATCAGGTTCAAGATTATTCATTAATGCAACAGAATTAATTCCTTCGATCATTTTGATTGTTGAGAAAATCGCCTCTTCAATTTCATTTTTACAGCATAATTTTAATTCAATTAAGTGAGCTATAATTTCGGAGTCTGTCTGTGATAATACTTGTATATCATTTCTTAATAAGAATTTTTTTAAATAATCATAATTTTCAACAATACCATTATGAACAATTGATGTTTTTTTTGAAAATGAAAGATGAGGATGAGTGTTTATATTATTAACCATTCCATGCGTTGCCCATCTAGTATGACCTATTCCTGATTCAGAATAAATCTTAGAATCATTCAAAGATTTTTTAAGTACGTCAACTGGATAATTAGAATTATATGATTTAATAATTTCAAAACTATTATTTGTATTATTTAAACAAATACCTGCAGAATCATAGCC